>DATFES010000082.1:0-14189 GCA_035250945.1 Alphaproteobacteria bacterium
CCGTGCCATGCGCCGTCGCGAGGCGCCCTCGCCGCGCCTTGCCGTCCTGCGACAGAAGGGCGAAGGCGACGCCGCTCACGGCGCGTCCTCCGCCGGATGCAGCAGGCAGCAATCGCCGTAGGAGTAAAAGCGATAGCCGCAAGCGATGGCATGCGCGTACGCCGCTTTCATCCGCGCCAGCCCACTGAACGCCGCGACCAGCATGAACAACGTCGATCGCGGCAAATGAAAATTGGTCAGCAGCAGGTCGACCGCCTTGAAACGATATCCGGGGGTGATGAAAATATCCGTCTCGCCGCTCCACGCATCGAGACGACCGTTCGAATCGGCGGCGGTCTCGAGCACGCGAAGCGCCGTCGTGCCGATGGCGACGATACGGCCGCCCGCCGCGCGCGTGGCGTTGATCGCGCTTGCGCCTTGCGCGGTCAACTCGCCCTGCTCGGCGTGCATGACGTGCGCCGTCGTGTCGTCGACTTTCACCGGCAGGAACGTGCCCGCGCCGACATGAAGCGTCAACGCGGTGCGCCCTATGCCGGCGCGCTCGAGCGCCGCCAGCAGCTCGGACGTGAAATGAAACCCGGCGGTCGAGGCGGCGACCGCCCCCGCTTTGTCGGCCCACATCGTCTGATAGTCCGTCGCGTCGCGTGGATCGCCGCCGCGCGATCGTTTGATGTACGGCGGAAGCGGCATCTCGCCATGCGCGTCGAGCGCGGCATCGAGGTCCGCCCCGCTTCGATCGAAGATCAGCGTCACCTCGCCGCCTTGCCCTTTAACGCGCACCTTTGCGGTAAACCCGGGTGCAAACTCGACGACATCGCCGACGCGCAGTTTCCTGGCCGGCCGCGCGAAAGCGCGCCATGTCGCCGGATCGACCCGGCGGTGGAGCGTCGCCTCGACCGCGGCGAGGCCGCGACGGCCGCGAAGCCGCGCCTTGATGACTCGCGTGTCGTTATAAACCAGTCGATCGCCCGCCCGCAAAAGCTTAGGCAGGTCACGCACATGGCGATCGTCGAGGCCGTCGGGACGCACGACCAACAACCGCGCGGCGTCGCGCGGCACGATGGGATGCTGCGCGATTTGTCCGGACGGCAGATCAAAATCGAACGCGGCGACCTTCACTCGGGTTCCGCCTCCGCCCACTCGCGGCGGACGTCTGCGTCGGGCTCCGTGTCAAGCCGCGCCGACCGTAACGCCTCGAATTCCGGCCTCGGAAGCAGTCGCGACAGGGCCCACGCCGCCATGGCGCGGACCAGCGGCGACGCGTCGTCCAGACGTTCGCGCGCCACGTCGGCAAGTTCGGCGGCGGCGCTGTTGCCGATGGCGATCAGGACATTGCGGACGAAACGATCGCGGCCGGTTCGCTTGATCGGCGAGCCGGCAAATACCTGACGGAACGCCGCGTCGTCCAGCCGGGCGAGGTCTGCGAGACGCGGCATCGCCAGCTCGGCGCGCGGAGCGAATTCGGGTTCGGTCGCGCGCGTGGCGAATTTGTTCCACGGACAGACCGCCAGGCAATCGTCGCATCCATAAATGCGATTGCCGATCGCCGAGCGGAACTCGCGCGCGATGTGTCCCTTGTGTTCGATCGTCAGATACGAAATGCATCGCCGCGCATCGAGCCGGTATGGGGCGGGGAATGCGGCGGTCGGACAGACATCGAGGCAACGCCGGCATTCGCCGCAGTGGTCTTCTTCCGGCGCATCGGGTTCGAGCGGCAACGTGGTGAAGATTTCCGCCAGAAACAGCCATGACCCGAAGCGCCGCGACACGAGATTCGTATGCTTGCCCTGCCAGCCGACGGCGCCGCGTTCGGCAAGCGGCTTTTCCATCACCGGCGCGGTGTCGACGAACACCTTGACGTCGCCTTGCCAGGTGTCGTGGATCCATCGCGCAAGCGCCTTGAGCCGCTTTCGGATGACGTCATGGTAGTCGCGTCCCTGCGCATAAACCGAGATTGCGCCGCGCTCGCGTCGCGCAAGCGCGGCGAAAGGGTCGCTGGCCGGGCCATAATTCATCGCAAGCGTGATCACGCTTTGCGCCTCGGGCCATAGACCGCGCGGATCGATGCGGCGCGGCGCCGTATCGGCGAGCCAGCCCATGTCGCCGTGCATCCCTTAGGCGACGAACGCCGCGAGCCGTGATTTCGCGCTCGCGGCAAGAACCGCCGGCGCGAAGCCGACGGCATCGAAGCCGGAGGCGAGCGCCTGATCGCGGATCGCTCGCTTCGCCTGCGTCATACCGAGGGCAGCCGTCATGGCGCATGGATTTAGCACAGAATCCGGCCGGCCCGACGGCCCGCAAAGCGCTCCCACACGCGGTCGAAAAAGGTCTAGAATTGAACCAGTTGCCGACCGTGACGCATTTGCCGAGGGATGGCATGAGCCAAACGACGAGCGACTGGCTGTCCGCGCTCGCGACATCGCGCGCCGAGGGAAGGCCATGCGTCCTGGTGACGATCGCCGAGGTCAAGGGCTCGGCGCCCCGCGACAGCGGAACCAAGATGGTGGTGACGAGTGACGAGCTGGCCGGATCGGTTGGCGGGGGCCATCTCGAGCTCAAGGCGATCGAGACCGCGCGCACGATGCTCGCCGAGCGCGCCGTTTCGGCGCGAATGGAGAGTTTCGGTCTGGGGCCGCATCTCGGGCAATGTTGCGGCGGGCGGGTGGTGCTACTGTTCGAGCCATTCGGCGTCGAAACCCCCATGATCGTTGCGATCTTTGGCGCTGGCCATGTCGGCAAGGCGCTGGTTCAGATATTCGCCGGCCTGCCGCTTCGCGTGCGTCTCATCGACGCCCGCGCCGAGCAATTCCCGGCCACGCTGCCGCCCAATGTCGAAAAAGTGCTATCCGACCGGGTCGAGGACGAGGTTCCCGATTTACCGCCCGGCGCCTACTGCCTGATCATGACCCATAGCCATGATCTCGACCTGACCTTGTGCGAACGATTGATTCGTCGTGGCGATTGCGCATATGTCGGGGTCATAGGCTCGGCGAGCAAATGGCGCCGCTTCGAAGCCCGCTTGCTCGCCAAAAATCTGCCTCGCGCCGCCGTCGCGTCCGTGCGCTGTCCGATTGGCATCGACGGCATCGATGGCAAGCACCCGCATGAAATCGCCGTCGCGGTCGCCGCCGAGCTGCTTCTGCGCCGCGATGCGATGCGGCGCGCGGCGGCGACGGACAAAGCCGGGGAAAAGGGGTCAGTCCCCGCTTGATCGCGACGCTATCCTTGGCCCTGCTCCTCGCGGCGGTCGCCCTGTTCGCCGCCTGGCTTGCTTGGCTCGTGCAGCACAGGCGGGCTTTCGTCGATATTCCGAACGACCGGTCATCGCACGCAGCACCCACGCCGCGCGGCGGCGGCGTCGGCATCGTCGCTGCCGTAGGGGTCGGCGCGTGCGTCTGGCTCCTCATGCGGCCAAGCTCCGACATCGCGCCGTCTGCACTGGCGGGTCTCTTCTTCGGCGCGCTTATCGTCGCCGCCACGGGTCTCGTCGACGACATGCGGCGCGTCTCGGCGGTGTTCAAACTCGCCGGCCAAGCGCTCGCCGCGGCAATCGCCGTCGCTTTCGGCATGTCGTTCGAACGCCTCTACGTTCCCGGGCTCGGGATGGTCGCCCTCGGTCCCGTCGGTCCGATCGCGACGTTCCTTTGGTTGGTGGCGATGACCAATGCCTACAATTTCATGGACGGGCTCGACGGAATCGCCGGCGGCGTCGCCGTTATCGCGGCAGCGTTTCTTGCCGTGATCGCCGTCGCGGCCGGCGCCGGCACGCTCGCCGGCCTCGCGGCGGTTTTGTCGGCCGCATCGCTTGGCTTCCTCGTCTTCAATTTGCCCCCGGCCCGCGTATTCATGGGCGATGTCGGCTCGCAGTTCCTCGGCTTCGCCTTCGCGGCGCTTGCCGTGCTTCTCGCGCAATCGGATGCAAGCGGCGGCCTTGTCTACGTCGTCCCCATCCTTTTGATCCACTTCATATTCGACACTGTCTTCACCTTCATTCGCCGACTGGCGCGTCGCGAAAATGTCGTCAGCGCGCATCGTAGCCACCTCTACCAGCGTCTTAATCAAAGCGGCCTCGGCCACGGGCAAGTCGCCGCCACGCTATGCGGTATCACCGCGATGCAGGGATTCGCCGCCTTTTGGGCGGCGAGCCGGCCGGCTTCGGCGTGGCTGCCCGCCTTGCTGGCGATGCTGGCGATCCAAGCCTGTTATGCGACGTGGGTTGCGCGGCGCGTTCGGCGCGCGCATGGCAAGATGGGCTAGACGGGGTCGACGCCGCGCGGACCACCGGCGAGGCGGAAGAAGACCGTGAACCGACTGCCCTTGCCGACCGCGCTCTCGACTTGCACGTCGCCGCCCATCAGTCGCGCAAGCTGGCGCGAGATGGGCAGACCGAGGCCGGCGCCCTCGTGCGGCCGCGTGTACGATTCCTCGTGCACCTGGTAAAACGGCTCGAAGATGGCCTCCTGGTATTCCGGCTTGATGCCCGGGCCGCTATCGGCGATCGCCACCTCGGCGAATTCGTCGTTACGGCGCGTCGCCGATACTTTGATAAAGCCGTCGTTGGGCGTGAATTTGACGGCATTGGCGAGGAGATTCACCAATACCTGCGTCGCCCGCGTCAGATCCACGTTCACCTTGCATTGCGTGCGCTCGAAATCGGCATCGAGACGGATTTTTTTCGCCGCGGCTTGATTGGACACGAGAGCGATCGATTGGCGGAGCAATTCCTCGAGCGACACGGCCTCGACGTCGATCTTGAGCGCGCGGCTTTCGATGCGCGAAACATCGAGCACATCGTTGATGATGTGGAGGAGATGATGCCCGGCCTTTAGGATGTAGCCGGCGTATTCCGCATAGCGCTTCGAATCGGCGCCGAACGATTGACGCTGCATGATGTCGGCGAATCCGATGACGGCGTTCAGCGGGGTGCGTAGCTCGTGGCTCATGTTGGCGAGAAACTCGCCTTTGGCGCGCGCGGCCACTTGGGCGCGCTCCAGAGCCATGTCGAGATCGAGATTCTTGCGGTTGAGCTCGGCCAACGCCGCTTCGAGCCTGGCGCGCGCCTCGCGCGATGCGCGCTCGGCCGCGTGCTGCTCCGTCATGTCGGTTCCGCTGCCGCGGAATCCCGAAAACCGTCCGTTTCGCAGATGGAAAAACGGCACGCCGCTCAACTGATGTCGCCGCGTCCGCCCTTCGCGATCGACGATATCGAGCGCGCGTCCGCGAAACGGAGCATGGCGCGCGAGCGCGGCCTCGACCGTCTCGTCCGCTTTCGCCTCGGTCGGGTTCGCGCCCAAGGAAACCAAAAGCTTGCCGACCAGCATCGCAGGCGCCTGGCCGATAAGATCGGTGATGCGATCGGAAATGAACGTCAGCCGTCCCTGGTCGTCGGTCTCCCACACCCAGTCGGACGTCGAGCGCAAGACATCGTTGAAGCTCTCCTGGGTCACGCGCAGCCGATCGACCGCGGTGACCTGGGACGTGATGTCGTAATACGCGCCGCCGATCGCGACCAGCCGGTTCACGGCGTCGAATACCGGAAAGTACTGTACCCGGTAATGCGCGCCGCCGGATTGCGTCGGAAAGCTTCGTTGCGTCGTCAGGCGTCCGGCGCCTTCCTTCATCTGGCCCAGCAGATCGGCCACGGTCTCGCGCAACTCGGCGACATGGGCGTCGATGGCCGTTTGATCGTCGGTCGAAAGGTCGAATAGCCGGAGATACGCGTTGTTGGCGTAAAGGATGTTGCCGTCGAGATAGACGATGAATACCGGGGAAAGCTCCTGCAGCACGACGCGCGCCAACGCCGCCTGCAGATTGGCGTCGATCGC
Source organism: Alphaproteobacteria bacterium (assembly GCA_035250945.1). Classification (GTDB taxonomy): domain Bacteria; phylum Pseudomonadota; class Alphaproteobacteria; order CACIAM-22H2; family CACIAM-22H2; genus DATFES01. The sequence goes on from DATFES010000082.1 coordinate 5,826, forward strand.
GGTCGCCCCGACGCCGGAAACGAGCTGCGTCGACTTCTCGACCAGCGAAGGCAACGGCATCGCGTACGGCTTTTTCTGCGTCACGGCCGCGCGCCTCCGCCGAACGCGGCTACCGCATCAAGGTACTCGGCGTCGGCCCGCCAATAGCGCAGCACGGCGCGCGCGCGGACGGGCGATGCGCCATCGAAGAACTTCGCCGCCTCGCGCATATTGGCGACCGGGCCGGCGCCGCCCGCGCCCTGCCGGCCGAGAACGTGGATCGCCGCGAAAGTCGAACGCTCGAAGCCGACGGCGCGGCAGGCGATCGCCAGAAGCTCATATCCCGGGTCGAACATGATGCGGCGCACTGTCCGCATCTCGAGTCGGCACAATCGCGACATCCCGGCGAGGAATAGGATCACCTTTCCTCCCCGGAGCGATTGCACCAGAAACCGCTCGCCGAGTTCCTGGGCGTCGGCCAACCCCTCGACCAGCCGCGCCGCCTTGCGGTCGATCGACGGCTCGGCGCTATCGTCGACGGCGGCACGGGTGCTTTCGTCCACGCAATCATCGATCAATCCGGAATCGACATCGTTCGATTGCAGTATGACATGACGCAGCGCCGCCGCCACCCACCAGAATAGCCGACGCGCCAGCTCAGGCGGCAGATCGTACGGGCTGAGAACGGGCTGCTGGAATTTGTCGACGCGCTGCGACTCGGCGACCAGATACTCGAGCGCGCGACGCGATAGCGCTTGATCGGGGCCCTTGAGCAATTGTTCGACGACGTTCTCGTCGCCGCGGTCGCCGATGGCCTCGGCCGCCTCCGCCGGAAGCGGCCGTTTGAGGGCCGCCGCGAGCAGATGTTCCTGGCTGCGTCGCTTCAGGATTTCGATGAGATCGGGATCGCGCAACATTGGCGCGCGCACGAGCACCGCGCGCGCCAACTCGCGCCCCTCGTCGCCGAGCGTTTCGATGATGGCGACGGGCCGCTCCTCGACCCGTCCGAGCCAGGTCGCAAAATCGCGCCGCAGCCGCATTTCGACGTCGGCCAGCAGCCGATTGAGTATGCCGCCGATTAGCGCGCGCTCGTGCTCGCTGAGGCGGCCCTCATCCGACAGAAACAGGTCGGCGACGTTGTCGGCAACGATACGTCGGCTGCGACGGGCCCTGTCCTGCGCGAGTTCGAGGAGGCGGCGCGTCGCCGCCGCGTCGCCCTCGACGTGGCCGTTGCTCATTCGCGTAGACCCGTTTCCCAACCGCCATCAGCGCCACCGCGCCGGTCGACTGCGGCGCGGGTGAGCCCGTGCGATTCCTACAAGTTTAATCAAATTTATCGTAGTTCGACGGGAAACGGCGGAGATTCTATAGTTAATTCAGGGACATCATCCATTAACGTTAAGCCGCGCCACAGCGACCCCAGGCCCCGGCCGAATTCACCAGCTGCGGCAGCCCTCTCGCCCCTGCGGTGGTCGGTCGATGCGCCGCGGATCAGGTTACCGCCTCAAGTGCGCGCGGGGCGCCGACCGGATGCGCTTCTTCCACCGCTCGGGCGAGCGCCAAGGCCCCTTCCTCGCCCCAGCGACGGCCGACGACCTGCAGGCCCACTGGCAGGCCGTCTCTTGTCAGCCCGCACGGCACCGAGATCGCCGGCAGGCCGGCGAGCGTGACGAGAAAGGTTGGGGCCACCCAATCGATGTAGGTGGCCAATCGTTGCCCGGCGATCGTTTCGGGATAGTTTTGCTCCACCGGAAACGGCGACACGGGCGTGCACGGCGTCACCAGGCGGTCGAAACGCTCGAACAGCGCGCGGAAACGCTCGAAAACCTGCGCCTGGGCCCGTTCGCCCATCGCCACGTCGCGCGGCGATTGCGCCAGACCGAGCCGGATATTGCCGGCAAGATTGGCGCCCAGTTTGTCCAGCTTATCGAGCCGGTCGAGATGCGCGCCGATCATCAGCTGGCCGCGAAGCTGAATGAACGCCGGCCGCGCGAAGGACAGGTCGAACTCGACCTCTTCGACGACCGCCCCGGCGGCGGCGAGATCGAACGCCGCCTTGCGGCATGTCCGCTCGATTTCGTCGTCGATACCGATCTTCGCGATATCCGGGCAGTACGCGACGCGCAGCCCTTTGGCAACGCCTTGGCGCGCGGCCGCCACGAAATCCCGGCCCTCGATCGGCACGACCAATGGCGATCGGTCGCTTGGACCGGCGATCGTTTGCAGCATCAACGCCGTGTCCTCGACATCGCGGGCCATCGGGCCGGCGACCGAAAGGACGCCCCAGGGCAGCACCGTCGGCGCACGCGGCACCAAGCCGGGCGTTGGCCGCAGCCCAACGACGCCGCAGAACGCCGCCGGAGTGCGCAACGATCCGCCGAGGTCGCTGCCATCGGCAAGCGCCACCATGCGTGCGGCGAGCGCCGCCGCGCCGCCGCCGGTGGAGCCGCTGGCCGACAGCGCCGGATTCCACGGATTGCGCGTCGCCCCGAACACGGCGTTGTAGGTATGCGCGCCGGCGGCGAATTCCGGAGTGTTCGTCTTGCCGATGATGATGGCATCGGCGTGACGCAGGCGCTCGACGATGAGCGCGTCCTCGTCAGGCACATGTTCGGCGTAAAGCGTCGAGCCGAACGTCGTGCGGATGCCCTTGGTGAGCGTGACGTCCTTGATCCCGACCGGAACGCCGGCCAGCGCTCCTGCGCGTTCGCCGGCGGCGATGCGGCGATCGAGGGCCACAGCCGCCGCCCGCGCCTGCTCGGCGGCCAATGTGCAGATCGCGTTGATCGTCGGATTGTCGCGGGCGATGACCGCGAGATGAGCCTCGACCGCTTCGGATGCCGTGACTTCGCGCGCCCGCACTCGGGCGGCGATCTCGCGGGCGCTAAGGCGTGTAATGCTCTCGTCGGTCACGTGGCGCGTCTCCTCCTAGGCGGACCCAAGGTGAATCGAAGGGCCGGGAGATTGCCACACAGCAATGATGCTGTCTTGCCGCCGATGGGTCGCGGCCCTAATCTCTCCGCCGACAGCCATGTGCTCGTGAGGACCGCGTGCTCGATTCGTCGTCTCCGTCCGCCCTCTCGCGCGAACGCCGACGCCGCGAGGGATATTTCGCCTCGGCATGCCCGCACGACTGCCCGAGCACCTGCGCGCTCGAGGTCGAACGGCTCGATGCGCGCACGATCGGCGCCGTGCGCGGCGCCGAGGACAACAGCTATACCGCGGGCGTGATATGCGCCAAGGTCGCGCGATACGCCGAGCGGATCCACCATCCCGACCGGCTCGCGACGCCGCTGAAACGCAAGGGCGCCAAAGGCGCCGGCGAATTCGTCGAAATCTCGTGGGACAACGCGCTGGATGAGGTCGCCGAGGCGTTCCGGCGCGCCGAGCAACGCTACGATTCGACCGCCGTTTGGCCGCTCTACTACGCCGGCACGATGGGACTCGTGCAGCGCGATGGCATCAACCGCCTGCGCCACGCCATGCGCTATTCGGGCATCAAGCTGACGATCTGCACTTCGATCGTCGACGCCGGATGGAACGCCGGCGTCGGCGCTAAGACCGGAGTCGATTCGCGCGAGATGGCCGATAGCGACCTCATCGTCAGTTGGGGCGGCAACCCGGTGTCGACGCAGATCAACGTGATGACCCACGTCGCGCGCGCGCGCAAGACGCGCGGTGCCAAGTTCGTCGTCGTCGACCCCTATCGTACCGGCACTGCGCGCCAGGCCGACATCCATCTGATGCCGCGCCCCGGCACCGACGGGGCGCTCGCTTGCGCGGTGATGCACGTCTTGTTCAAGGAGGGCTACGCCGATCGCGCCTACATGGCGAAGTTCGCCGACGCGCCGGCCGACCTCGAGGCGCATCTCGCCACCCGCACGCCCGAATGGGCGGCGGCGATCACCGGCCTTACGGTCGACGAGATCGTCGGGTTCGCGCGCCTCTACGGACGGACCAAGCGCGCCTACATCCGCCTCGGCTACGGTTTCGGCCGCTCGCGCAACGGCGCCGCCAACGTCCATGCGGTGACCTGCCTGCCCACCGTTACCGGCGCCTGGCAACACAAGGGCGGCGGTGCGCTCTACTCGTTTAGCGCGACCTACCATTGGGACAAGTCGCTGATCGAAGGGCTCGACCTCCGCGATCCGACGATCCGCATGCTCGACATGTCGCGAGTCGGTTCGGTGCTGCTCGGTGACCGCGACGAGATCCAGGGCGGTCCTCCGGTCGCCGCGATGCTGATCCAAAACATGAACCCGGCGGTGGTCTGCCCCGATTCGAACCGCGTGCGGCGCGGCATGCTGCGCGACGACCTGTTCGTCTGCGTCCACGAACAGTTCATGACCGATACGGCGCGGCTCGCCGACATCGTGCTGCCGGCCACGATGTTTCTCGAGCACGACGATCTGTATCAGGCGGGCGGGCATACCCACATCCAGCTCGGACCGAAGATCGTCGAACCGTTCGCCGAGGCGCGCTCGAACCATGAGGTCATTTGCGCGCTCGCCCGGCGGCTCGGCGCGCGGCACCGCGGCTTCGAGATGACGGCGCGCGAAATCGCCGACTGGACCTTGACCGCTTCAGGCTGGCCCAACTTCGAGGACGTCGGCGCGCGGCGCTGGGTGGACGTTGCGGGCGATTTCGAGACGATGCACTTTCTCAAGGGGTTCCCGCACGCCGACGGCCGGTTCCGATTCATGCCCGATTGGCCGAGCATGGGCCCATTCGGTCATCGCCTGCCGCGGCTGCCCGATCACGTGCCGATCATCGACAATGTCGACGGCGAGCATCCGTTCCGGCTCGTCGCCGCTCCGGCTCGTCATTTCCTCAACAGCACGTTCACCGAAACGCCGACGTCGCGCAAACGCGAGGTGCGGCCGAGCGCACTAATTCACCCCAACGACGCCGAGCGTTTGGGAATCGCCGACGGCGCGCTCGTCGAGCTCGGCAATCGCCGCGGCGCGATTCGGGTCCACGCCCGCATCTTCGACGGGCTGCAGCCCGGCGTCCTCGTCGTCGAAAGCATCTGGCCCAACCGCGATTTCGCGGATGGCATGGGGGTCAATGCGCTGACCGGCGACGACCCGGCTCCGCCCGCGGGCGGCGCGGTGTTTCACGACACCGCCGTGTGGGTACGCCCGGCGGCGATCAGTCCGATCGTCCGGCGACAGGTACCGGAACACGCCGACTGACGTATTGATGCGTCGCCACGGCGATCAGGATGCCGAATCCGGCGAGATCGGTGTAAATTCCAGGCTTGATCAGGAGGAGTGCTGCGACGATGAGCAGCGCCCGCTCCCAAGCGGCACAGGCGCGAAGCAGATACCCGTGCAATCCGGCCGCGATCGTCAGGCAGCCGATCGACGCGGTGATCGTCGCGTGAACCGTCGTCGTCCAGTCGCCGATCATCAGCAGCGCCGGCTCGTAGACGAACATGTAAGGGACGATGAACCCGGCGGCGCCGATCTTTACCGCCGCCCATCCGCTTTTCCATAGGTCCGCCTTGGCGAGGCCGGCGGCGGCGAAGACGGCGAGCGCCACCGGCGGCGTGATGGCGGAAAGGATCGCGAAATAGAAAGCGAACATGTGGGCCGCCGGAGTGACCACGCCGAGCTTGATGATCGCCGGCACGAGCAGCGCGGTCATCAGGATGTAAGCCGGCGTCGTCGGCATACCCATGCCCAAGATGATTCCAGCGATCATCGTCAGTACGAGGGCGAGCCACAGGCTCTCCTGCGCCAGCGAGACGACGATTTGGGTGAAGACGATTCCGGTGCCGCTCAGTGCGATGACGCCGATGATGATGCCGGCGCTGGCGCACGCGACGGCGACAGCGAGCGCGTTCTTGGCGCCGTCGACCATCGCGTCATGGACATTGCGCAACGTCACGTTCTGCCGCGTCGTTGCACGCAGCGCCGCGACAGGGAAGCAGGACAGCGTGCCGGCGAGGGCGGCCAGCGGCGCGCTGTAGCCCGAGTACATGACGGCGAGAATGATGATGATCGGCAGAAACAGGTGCCCGCGCTGCGAGAGCACGGCGCCCATTCGCGGCAGCTCGCTGCGCGGAACGCCGGAGAGGCCGAGGCGCTTGGCCTCGAAATGGACCGCGCCGAAGCAGGCAATGTAGTAGAGCAGCGCGGGAATCAGCGCCCAGATCGTCACCTGGATGTAGCTGACGGCGAGGAATTCCGCCATCACGAAGGCTGCGGCGCCCATGATCGGCGGCATGATCTGGCCGCCGGTCGACGCCACCGCTTCGACGCCGGCGGCGAAATGCGGCTTGAAACCGGTGCGTTTCATCAGCGGAATCGTGATCGGCCCGTCGACCATGACATTGGCCACCGCGCTGCCGGAGATGGTACCGAACAGGCTCGAGCTGACGACCGAGCACTTTCCCGGCCCGCCCGCCGTTTGTCCCGTCAAGCAGAGGGCGAAGTCCATGATCAGCTGCCCCATGCCGGTACGCTCCATGAAGCTGCCGAATATGACGAAGATGATGACGTAGGCGGCCGAGACGCCGAGCGGGATGCCGAAAATTCCCTCGGTGGTCATGAAAAGCTGGTCGAGGAGCCGCATTGGCTCGAGATCGGCGATAAAGAGCCCATAGACAAGGAACACGATCGCCGTCAGCGGCAACGCCCAGCCGATGACGCGGCGCGTCGCCTCGATGACCAGGATCGTGATGACGACGCCGAACGCCATGTCGGCGGTCGTCAGGTCGTCGATGTAGTAGATCCGGTTGACGACATAGTCGTAGTTCGCGAACAGGTACAGGATCGGCGTCGCCGCGGCGACCAAGAGGGCATAATCGAGCAAAGAAGGCGGCGCGTCGGCCGAGGTCGCTCGGCCGCGATACATCAGGAAGATCAGCGTGAAGGCGAACAGCAGATGCGTGCCGCGAAAGATGATCGCCTCGGGCGCGCCGAAGGCGATCGCCCACATGTGATAGAGCCCCATCGCCACGGCGATGACGCCGGTGACGACGGTGATGATGCTCTTGTGCGTGAGCTGGGTCGCCATTTTCGTTGGTCCCGCCCCCATGCAGGACGACTTCGTGACGTAAAGCCCGTCACGACGGAAGAAGCGGGGCGGCGCGCCCTGAAGCGCCGCCTCCGCCCGATACTAAGAACCGAGCTTGACGCCCTTCTCGCGATAGAACTTCGCCGCCCCGGGATGGAATGGAACGCCGATGTCTTCGGCCATTCCCTGCACCGTCAGGCTACCGATCGCCTTGTTGATCGAGGCGAGCGCGGCGGTGTTCTCGGCGATGATCTTGGTCATCTTGTAGACTGTGTCTTCGGACAGCTTGCACGAGGCGACCATGTGGGTTGCGTAGGCGATCACCTTCACGTCCTTGTCCTGCTTGGGGTAGGTGCCCGCCGGCACATTGACCAGCGTGTACCCTGGATTGATCTTGCGCATCGCGTCGAGATAGGGCGACAGATCGAGCAGCTTGATGTCGCGGCCGGCGGCCAGATCCATGACCGCCGATGAAGGAATTGTAGTTCCAAGCGTGAACGCCTGCGCGTGGCCGTCCTTGAGCTGCGTCACCGAATCGGTATACGAGACGAAACTGGTCTTGACGTCGTTGTAGGTGAGCCCGACCGCCTTGAGCAGATCCCTGGTCGCCTGCTCGCCGGTGTTGCCGCGCGGCTGCGTCGACAGGGCCTTGCCCTTGAGGTCTTGGACGGAATTGATCTTGGCGTCGACCGGCACGACGACTTGAAAATATTGCGGATAGAGCGTCGCGACATTGCAAACGTTCTTGTGCGGCGCGGGGAATGGCGCGTTGCCCTTGATTGCGTCGACGGTCGATATCGAGTTGCCGAAACCAAGCTCGGTCTTGCCCTCTTCGACGCCGCGCACGTTGGCGATTCCGGCGCCGGGAAGCGCTTGCACGCTGGTCCCGGGAATGCCCTTCTCGAACATGTCCTTGAGCGCGCCGCCGAGCGGAATCCACACGCCGCCCTGCGGCCCGGTCATGAAGCGCACCGACTCGGCCGATGCGCCCCCCGCCACGCCGACTCCCGCCGCCACCACTGCCGCGGCGAATATCGTCTTGAAACTGGTGTTCATACGCTCCTCCACCCGTGAAATTTTATTGCGCGCCCGGCCGGGACGCCGAGAGATGCGGTAGAATACCGGCCCGCTCGTCGGCAGGCGAGATACAAATCTTCGGCGGCGGAGGTTTATTCCAATACGAACGGCACCCCCGCGGCGTCGGCGATGTTCTTGATTTGTAGGCGCAGAGACGCCGGCACCGGAACGCCGTGGACCCGCCGGGACGCCCTGGCGGTGTGCTCGGGGTCCCCGGGGACAAGCACCGGTAGGTCTTTGTCGACCGGTTCGGCGCCGTGGAGCGCGTCGATCATGTCATCGATC
>DATFES010000086.1:0-2058 GCA_035250945.1 Alphaproteobacteria bacterium
CCGCGAGTGCTTCTATCGCGGCTATGAGCGTGCGGCCGGTCGCGCAATCGATCGCACCGCGGTGTACTACTGGGAGGTCATGGCCCATGCGCGTTGGGCGACCATCGCCCTGTTGCAGGGCTGGCGACATGTCTCGGGCGCAGAGCCGTCGCTCGATCTGGCGCTCACCGGCCGTCGTGTCGCCGAACTCGAGTACGAACTCTTGCGCATGACTTCGCCGAACGTGGGGGCGAGGGAGGCGTGATGCGCGACCGCCCTGACCGCGACGCCCTGCTTGCTATCGCAAGGGCGACGCTGATCAAAGATGTCTTGCCTCAAATCGCTTCGGAGCAGCGCATGCCGGCGCTGATGGTCGCCCGCGCTATGGAGATCGTCGGGCGCGAGATCGTCGCCGGCGAGGAAGCCGGTCTGGTGTTTGCGGCCGGCGTGGCGGCGCTCTATGAGGAGCCGTCGCCGCGCAATGGTGCGGCATTCGACGCCTTGATGCGACGGCTGGCGGCCGACCTTCGCGCCGATGCCTTCGCGCTCGATCGAAGACCTGCGATGCACGCACTGCTGCTCGCCGAAGCGCGGGCGCGCGTCGCGCTTGGCAATCCGCGATACCTCGACGGCGAATAGTCTCGACGACACAGAGCCATTGTCGCTGCAGGCGTGACCGTTTCGATAGCCCTCGCGCCAGAGCGAGCTCCGGATTGATGGAATCGCGACAAGTTTCCCTCACCCTTCGACAAGCTCAGGGTGAGGCACACAAAACCCGCCCTCATGGTGAGCCTGTCGAACCATGAGGGCACGCAACGTAAATCGACCTGAAGGGAACAAGCTCTAGCGCAGGAAATTCGACGGCAATCGGTCGACGGCGACGGTCTCGCGGCGCGCCGTCAGGCCGATCGATGCGGCGATGTCGCGAAGCAGTTCGAACAGGCGGTCCATGACGACGATCTCCTCGGCGGCGATTCGATGTTGGGGGGATTTTGCCCGCGCCAAGCCGCGCCAGTCTGTGACGCCTGTCACATGCGGGCGTCGACGATATGCGCGGCGACGAATCAGGACGGCGGACGCGAGACCGTCGCCATCGCCTCGCCGCGGCGGCGCACGATCCGCTGGGCGCAGCGCCATAGGAGCCATGCCGCGAGACCGCCAAGCCCGAGCCACAGCCACATCGCCGTGTCTCCGGCGAGGATCTGATCGCCCATCACCACCATCGCCACCGTCAACGGCAGGATGCCGATCCCGGTCGCCCACAAAAAGGTCCACCACGAAAGCTTCGTCAGACCGGCGGCGTAATTGATCAGATTGAAGGAGATCACCGGCACGAAGCGGCTGAGCAGCAGCGCGCCGGCGCCCTGGCGCGCCACCCAGGCATCGAGCCTCGCGTGATGACTGGCCTTGATCATCGCTTCGACGAAGGGTCGACCGAGCCAACGCGATAGCGCGAAGGCCAGTGCTGCTCCCAGCATCGCGCCGACCCAGGTGATGATGCTGCCCCAGAACGCGCCGAACAGAACGCCGTTGGCGATGGCGACGATCTCGGCCGGAAACGGAACGAAGCTGTGCAAGATCATCAGGACGATCGAAGCGACCGCGCTCCACGCCCCCCACGAGCGGATTTCAGCCACCACCTCGTCGGTCGAAAGCCCGAATCCTGGCAGTGGCATTGCCCTGCCGACCGCGAACCACCACACCGCGACCGTCGCGACCAACAGGGCCAAAAAAAGCATTAGCGCGATCCGCACCCTTCGCCGGTAAGCGCGCGCTGCCGGTTCGTCCGCGTCCAGGTGGATCATTCGCTCACCGCCCACGTCGTACTTGTGCGCCTCGCGCCATTTTGCCGTTCGGTCGCCATCGGCGAGAACGTCAAATCGCCGTGAGACCGGGGCACGTTTTCGTGTGTCGGCGCCACAATCGCTGATGCCCCCCCGATGCGGCGCGGCCGGCGCGCCGGTTCCCCGATCGACCGTGTCCCGCCCCGCCGGCACATTCCCCTTTGTCGCCCGGCGGGTCAAGGCGCACTATCGGCCCGGCTCAGTGCGGCGGACCGGCTCGATTTACGCCGTTCCG
>DATFES010000097.1:0-2707 GCA_035250945.1 Alphaproteobacteria bacterium
TCGTTTTCCCTGCAATCTTCCGCTCAACTCGCCCTCCCCTACTTCGCCTTGAAACTGCGATGGAAAAGCCGCCGGCAGGACAGCTATTCCGTGGCCGCTGTTGTGGCGGGCGGCGGCATCTTATATTAGCCGGTCGGGCCGACCAGCGGTTTCCGGCGCCTCGGAGGGAGGACTTGACATGGCCGAATTCGCCAAGCTGACGATTCGCCTCAGCGCCGACGACAACGTAGCGATCGCCCGCGCCGATCTGCTGCCCGGAACCGACCTTGCCAACGAGGGCGTCAAGGCGCTGCGCCACGTTCCCTCGGGACACAAGATCGCGACGCGCGCCATCGCCAAGGACGAACCGATCCGCCGCTACGGCCAGATCATCGGCTTCGCCACAGTTACGATCGCGCCGGGCGATCACGTCCACACGCATAACTGCGCGATGCGCGACTTCGCGCGCGACTATGCCTTTGGCGCTAACGCGAAGGCGACCCAGTATGTCAACGATCCGGCGACCTTCCAAGGCTACGTCCGCGCCGACGGGCGAGTGGCGACGCGCAACTACATCGGCGTGCTCACGTCGGTCAACTGCTCGGCGACGGTCGCCAAGTACATCGCCGACGCCTTCAAACGGAACCCCTTCGGCGGCGCGAGCTTGCTCGACGAGTTCCCTAACGTCGACGGCGTCGTCGCGCTCACCCACAAGACCGGCTGCGGCATGGCGAGCGAAGGCGACGGCATGGACGTTTTGCGTCGGACGATCGCCGGATACGCGCGGCATCCCAATTTTGCCGCGGTATTGCTGGTCGGGCTTGGTTGCGAGGCCAATCAGATCGGCGGCCTGATGCGCGCCGAACGCCTCGAGCAAGGCCGCCGGTTCATTCCGATGACCATCCAGGATCGCGGCGGCACCGTGAAGACGGTGCAAGCGGGCGTGGCGCAGATCAAGGAGCTTTTGCCCGAGGTCAATGCCTGCGCGCGCGAGACCGTTTCGGCCTCGAATATCTCCATCGGACTGCAATGCGGCGGCTCGGACGGCTATTCTGGCATTTCGGCCAACCCGGCGCTCGGCGTCGCCTCCGACTTGCTGGTGCGCCACGGCGGCACGGTCGTACTTTCCGAATCGCCGGAGACCTACGGCGCCGAACATCTGCTCACGCGCCGTGCGGTCAATCGCGAGGTCGGCGAGAAGCTGGTGCAGGTTATGAAATGGTGGGAGGACTACACCGCCAAGCACGGCGGCACCGTCGACAACAATCCCTCGCCCGGCAACAAGGCCGGCGGCATCACGACGATTCTCGAAAAATCGCTGGGCGCGTCCGCAAAAGCGGGCTCGACCAATCTGGTCGACGTCGTCGGCTACGCCGAACCGGTCACGGCCAAAGGTTTCGTCTTCATGGACACGCCCGGATACGATCCGGTCTCGGCGACCGGGCAGGTCGCCGGCGGCGCCAACATGATCTGCTTCACCACCGGCCGAGGCTCGGTATTCGGCTGCAAGCCGGCGCCGTCGATCAAGCTCGCCACCAACACGCCGCTGTTCAAGCGCATGCCCGACGACATGGACGTCAATTGCGGCGGCATCATCGACGGGGTCGAGTCCGTCGAGGAGTGCGGCAAGCGTATCTTCGATCTGATCTTGCGCGTCGCCTCGGGCGAGAAAAGCAAGAGCGAGGCGCTTGGCTTCGGCGACGACGAGTTCGCGCCATGGCAGATCGGCGCCGTAGTGTAGCGAAGATTTGATCGTCCGCGCCGTCGCGGCGCTGGACCGCGGTGTGGCTCGGGCGCTATTCCCGCATTCCTGCCAAACGTTGCACGGGCGATTACCATGGCGATCAAGCTTTATGACCTTGCCGGCGCCGAGGAAGACCGGCGCTTTAGTCCGAACTGCTGGCGTACGCGCATGGCGCTGGCGCACAAGCGTCTTGATGTCGAAGCGGTGCCGTGGCGCTTCGTCGAAAAGGATGCCATCGCGGCTTCGGGACAAGGCGCGGTGCCCGTCATCGTCGACGCCGGTACGACGGTGTTCGACTCGTGGACGATCGCCAACTATCTCGAGGACCGCTACCCCGACCGCCCATCCTTGTTCGGCGGCGGCGGCGGCCGCGCGTTGGCGCGCTTCGTCAACAATTGGACGAATACGGTCGTAAATCCCGGCCTGTTCCGGATGATCGTCAAGGACATCTGGGACCACGTCGATGCGAAGGATCGCGACTATTTCCGCCAGTCGCGCGAACAACGGCTCGGCGCGACGCTCGAGCAGACGGTCGCCGATCGCGACGCGAAGGTTGTTGCGTTTCGGACCAGCCTGCAGCCGTTGCGTACGACGCTCGAAGCGCAACCGTTCCTCGGCGGCGCGGCGCCAAACTACGCCGACTACAGCGTATTCGGCGGATTTCAGTGGGCGCGTTGCATCAGCCCGTTCAAGATCCTCGACGATGGCGATCCGGTCGCCGCATGGCGCCAGCGCCTGCTTGACGCCTTCGACGGGCTCGCCGGGAAGTCGAAGGGTTATCCCTGTTGAGGGAGCGGCGCCGATGATCTCGCAAACCGAGAAAGCGCGCGCTTTTCAAGCGCTCCATACGCGAAGCGGCTGCTTTGTCATTCCCAATCCTTGGGATGCCGGCACAGCGCGTCTGCTCGCCGGGCTCGGTTTCGAGGCGCTGGCCACGACCAGCGCCGGCTTCGCGTTTTCGCTCGGCCGTCCCGACGCCGAGGG
>DATFES010000100.1:0-3083 GCA_035250945.1 Alphaproteobacteria bacterium
GGTCGTGAGCCATGTCTCTTCGGATAACATGGGCGGAGCGCATTGCAACTTGTTCGTCTCAGGCATGGGGTGACGCAAAGCGTTTTATGCTAGCGTCGTCCCCGTCGAACCGGCGTATTGAACCGCGAAAACCGGAGATCGCCAGACGTGCCGCAGTCCCGCCCTCAACCGCCGCCCAGCGTCTCCGATCGGCGGATCATCTTCCGCCGTCATCCGCTGTTTGCCCACTTGGCCGATGCCGATGTCGACCAGTTGTTGCGCTACGCGCGGATCGAGCGCCACAAGGCGGGACGCACGATCTTTCTCAAGGGCTCTCCCGGTCACGGAATGATGGCGGTACTGAGCGGCCAAGTACGGATCAGCGCGCCGTCGCCGGAGGGAAAGGAAATCGTCCTCAACCTCATCGGCCCCGGCGAGGTGTTCGGCGAGATCGCGCTCCTCGATGGACACGATCGGACGGCCGATGCGAGCGCCATGATCGATTGCGAGCTTCTTGTGCTCGAGCGGCGCGATTTCATTCCCTTCCTGGAGCGCCATCCCGAGGTGTGCATTCGCCTGATGGAGGTGCTATGCGCGCGGCTGCGTCGCACCAGCGAGCAGGTCGAGGACGTGCTGTTCCTCGAGCTCCCCGCGAGGCTGGCCAAGACGCTTCTTCGATTGGCCAAGGAGCATGGGCACACGACGCCGGCGGGCCAGGTGATCGATCTCAAGCTCTCGCAGCGCGAGCTCGGCAACCTGACCGGCGCCACGCGCGAGAGCGTCAACAAGCAGCTCAAGGAGTGGGAACGCGACGGCATCCTGCGCCTCGAAAACGGCGCGATTGTCGTGACATCAGCCTCGCGACTCGAAGCGCTCGCCGAGCGCTAGATCGCTGCCCGGCCGGCGATCGCCGGACAATCTTGCCTAGCGGTCGAATCGTGAAATCGGATAGACGGGACCCAGAAGGATACGTCCCGCGCCGCCGCGCTCGATCGACGGCCGGCGAGGAAGCTTCGGCGGACCGTTTTCGTATTTGTCCGCCAAGGCGGCGACCGCCGCGCGTCCGCCGGCATTGCCGACGGCGTGATCGCTCGCCAGCCAGCGAGTGATTCGCGGGGTGGCGATGCTGGTTCCATTGATCGGGAAAACCGATCCGCTACGGCTCCCGACGGCGAGAACGCCCCAATGCACGGTCGAATCGTCGCTAACCGCGAGCGCGTCCGGTCCATGGCGGGTCAACGGTTCGGTCGCCGGTTTCGTCACCGGGCCACCCGCCGAATATCGCGCCGGTTTGAGCTCCTTGCGAAGAAATCCACCCATCACCACCGGTTCGCGGCCCGTCGCGATCGCGTTGATCGTGCCCGCGCGCGTGACGAGGCAGTTCGCGTCGTCTTCCTCGATTAATCGTCCCGCGTCGTCAAATTGCCGATAGCATGACTGATCGAAGTACGACTGCCGTCCCAGCTGTGGGTAGGTGAACGACGTATCGTCGCGTTGTATCCATGCCTCCACGAACTCTCCGGCCCCGAGTAGGATGTTCTCGATTTCGACCGTCCAAACGCCCGATGGGGCGATCGGCGCGGCCGGCGGTCCGGACCCGAATTCGAGGCTCGTCGTCGGCTGCAAATAGATCTTGAAGACGCCGCGCAACGTCGGCGCCGGCACGAATTCATAGCGAACTTCGCACCACGCGGTTCCCGATGCCGGATATTGCGCGCGTGCCGCGCCGGTCTCGCCAAGCCAAGCCGTGGCGTTAGCGGGCGCCGCGCCGCCAGGAGCTATGACGCGCAGGCGAACTCGATCGCTCGAGATCGGCGCCGACTGGTAGGGTAGCCAGACCTGCAATACGCTCGGCGTACGGTCGTCCGGCGGGATGCGCCAAGCAAGCTCGACCTTTTCGCGACGAGGCGGCGAGACCACGGGAAAGTCGAACCGGGCGTGGCAACGCGAGAGATGACTGTTGCCCGACGGCAAGACGACGTCCAGCGGCCCGACGAAACGCCGCCACAGCGCGACAACCTGATCGATCGCCCGCTCGATCGGCGAGGTGCCGTCATGGGGGCCGGCGTTATTGCCGAAGCTGAGATTGATGACGACGGGCAGCGTTCCTTTGCCCATCGCAAGTCCGACGGAGATCGAGCGCGCAAGGATATAGACGAGCGCCGTGAATATGAACGGGATGAGCCCGTTCAACGAGGTGTCTTGGACCGCCTTGGTCGGTAGCTGGACCGCGACGATCGGCCGGTCGGCGAGCCCGGCGCTCGCGGAATCGCCGGCGGCGGTATCCAGGACGGCCGTGCCGTGGGTGGCGCGGCGCGCAAGCGGCTTGTGGCCGGGAACGCCGAAGTCGAGGACGCGCGATCGCTGGTAGACCACGTCCTCGTCGATTTGACCGGCGTAGGTGGCCGCGGCGAGTTGCGCGTTGATGTCGTTTAGCGCTCCGCCGCCGCTCGCGCGCAGTTCGCGGCCGTACGGCAAAAGCGCGGACGGCGGAACGCCATCTTGAATCCACAAGTATTCGATGCGCGACTGTGCGCCGTTGCGGAAGCGCTCATTGGCGAAGGCGATGCCGTCGTCGATAACCCCGATGACCACCGGCGTAGGAGCGGACGGCGATGCCGCCGGGGCCGAGATGGTCCCGGGTTGGCTGCCAGCGGCCGAATTCGTATCGGGCTTGGAGTCCATCAAGTTGGCGAGATGGCGCTCAGGAAGCGGAGACCCAAGCACGACGGACGCGATGGCGCGTCGCAGGGACGAATTCGCCGAATCGTCCCGAAGCTTGAAGAACTCCTCGGTGACCAGCGCGACGACGAAGCCGAGATCCTTGAGCGGGCCATACGCATCGGCGAACAGCGGAGCGACGCTGACCGCCTTGCGCCATGACTGGATCAGCGTGTCGTCGCCGAAGAGCTTCTCTCCTGAGACAAATTCGGCGATCGTGACGCCGCTGAGCTCGATCAGGACCGGCAGGTACCGCGGCTCGCCGCTGAGCATGAAGTAGGCGGTACGACCATTGCCGAGCGCCCAGCCACCGTTATCGCCGCCATCTGCGGGCGTCGGCGCCTGATCGCCGTTCTGCACGTCAACCATGACAGGTTCCCCTA
>DATFES010000109.1:0-3005 GCA_035250945.1 Alphaproteobacteria bacterium
GGCGATCGCGCCGGTCTGACGATCTGCGATGCGACGTCGGCCGCGTTCGCCATGGAGCTGCCGTGGGACAAGCTCGATGTCGCGACGTATTCGTGGCAGAAGGTGCTGGGCGGCGAGGCTCAACACGGCATGGTGGTCCTATCGCCTCGCGCGATCGAGCGGCTGACGACCTACACGCCGCCATGGCCGCTGCCGAAGATCTTTCGCTTGACCCAAGGCGGCAAGCTTATCGAGGGCGTGTTCCGGGGCGAGACCATCAACACGCCGTCGATGCTCTGCGTCGAGGATGCGCTCGACGGCCTCAAATGGGCCGAGCGCGTGGGCGGCCTCGATGCGCTGATCGCCCGTTCCGAAGCGAACCTGTCCGCGATCGAAGCCTGGGCCGCGCGCGCCGGATGGGTTGGATTTCTCGCCGCGGACAAGCGGTACCGCTCGTGCACATCGGTGTGTCTCAAGATCGTCGATCCGATGGTCGCCGGAATGAAACCGGACGATCGCGCGGCCTATCCGCGGCGCATGGTGGCGCTGCTCGATGCCGAGAGAATCGCCTACGACATCGACGCCTACCGCGACGCGCCGCCGGGTTTGCGCATCTGGGCCGGCGCCACCGTCGAGCGGCGCGACATCGAGGCGTTGCTGCCATGGCTCGATTGGGCGTTCGCCGTCGTCAAGGACGAGATCGCCGCCAAGGCGTAGCTCCAACGGCGCATCCTCGTCCCTCGACAGGTCCATGACCAGGATCGCCATGTGAATTGCTTCACCTCGTCCCGAGCTTGTCGCGGGACGCGGCAGCCAAGCGGAACTTGTCCATGCCGAAAGTTCTCATCGCCGACAATCTCAGCCCTCGCGCGACCGCCGTTTTCGCATCGCGGAGCATCGAATACGACATAAAGACGGGTCTGAAGCCTGGCGAGCTCAAGTCCGTCATCGGCGTCTACGACGGGCTCGCCGTCCGCTCGGCGACGAAGATAACCGCTGACGTACTCGCCCACGCTAGCCACCTCAAGGTGATCGGCCGCGCCGGAATCGGGGTCGACAATATCGACGTCGGCGCGGCGACGCAGCGCGGCGTGGTGGTGATGAATACGCCGTTCGGGAATTCGATCACCACCGCCGAGCACGCCATCGCCCTCATGTTCGCGCTCGCCCGGCAGCTTCCGGCGGCCGACCGCTCGACCCAGGCCGGAAAGTGGGAGAAAAATCGTTTCCTCGGCGTCGAGCTGTCGGGAAAGACGCTCGGCATTGTCGGCTGCGGAAATATCGGTTCGATCGTCGCCGAGCGGGCGCTCGGCCTGAAGATGAAGGTCATTGCCTACGACCCGTATCTAAGCCCCGAGCGGGCGCAGACGCTGGGCGTCGAGAAGATCGATTTCGATCATCTCCTGGCGCGCGCCGATTTCATCAGTCTTCACACGCCGCTCACCGAGGCCACGCGCAACATCCTCGACGCCACGGCGCTCGCCAAGACCAAGAAGGGCGTCCGCATCATCAACTGCGCGCGCGGCGGCCTCATCGTCGAGGATGCGCTCAAGACGGCGCTCGAAACAGGTCACGTGGCTGGCGCCGCGCTCGACGTCTTCGTCGAAGAGCCGGCGTCGCGCCATCCGCTGTTCGGCCGCGATGACGTCATTTGCACGCCCCATCTCGGCGCCGCGACCAGCGAGGCGCAGGAGAACGTCGCCGTTCAAGTCGCCGAGCAGATCGCCGACTATCTGCTCACCGGCGCCATCGTCAACGCCGTTAACACGCCGTCGGTGAGCGCCGAGGACGCGCCGAAACTGCGGCCGTACATGGCGCTGGCGCAGTATCTTGGCAGCTTCATCGGCCAGCTTGTCGACACCAACATCATCGCGGTCGACATCGAATATGAAGGCCATGTCGCAGGCCTGAACGTCAAGCCGCTTACTGCCTGCGTCTTGTCGGGACTGCTTGCGCCGCAGCTCGATTCGATCAACATGGTCAACGCGCCCTCGGTGGCGCGCGAGCGCAACATCAAGGTGAGCGAGTTGACCCGCGAGCAGGCGGCCGACTTCCAGACGCTGATCCGCCTGACTGTCGTCAGCGAGGATCGCACGCGTCGCATCGCCGGCTCGCTGTTCGGCCACGACAAGCCGCGCATTGTCGACATCGAGGGCATTCCGATCGAAGCCGAGCCGGGGCCGCACGTGCTCTATGTGCGCAACCAGGATAAGCCGGGATTCATCGGCAATCTCGGCCGCACGCTGGGCGACGCCGGCGTCAACATCGCCACGTTCCATCTCGGCCGCACGGCGCCAGGCGAGGATGCGATCTGCCTCGTCGCCGTCGACCAGCCTTTGACCGAAGCGATTCTCGCCAAGGTGCGCGCCATCCCGCTCGTGGTGAAAGCGCGCGCGCTGCGCTTTTAATCGGCGCTGCCGCTGTCCTGGCGCATCGCCGACATCGCGGTCGTTTCGTCTTTTATCCTTTGCCGAGTCCGCCCAAACGGGCTACCTAGGGTCCGGTCAAGCCAGGAATGCTCGCGGAACGACGACGATGAACGATTTAGCCCAGCGCGCCTTGCTGCCCGCCGGCCTCAGCGACATGCTGCCGCCCGCGGCGGGACACGAGGCGGCGGTGGTTGAGCGAATGATGTCCGTGTCGGCGGCGCGCGGTTATGAGCGGGTCAAGCCGCCTCTGGTCGAATTCGAGGACAGCCTGCTTGCCGGATCGGGCGTGGCGATGGCGCCGCACACCTTCCGCCTCATGGACCCGATCTCGCAGCGAATGATGGCCGTGCGCGCCGACATGACGTTGCAAGTGGCGCGCATCGCCGCGACGCGGCTGGTCAACGCGCCGCGTCCGCTGCGGCTTTCTTACGCTGGGCAGGTGCTGCGGATTCGCGGCGACGACATGCGGCCGGAGCGCCAGGTGGGTCAAGTTGGCGCCGAGCTCATCGGCTCAGCCGCCGCCGAGTCTGATGCCGAGGTCGTGTCGCTCGCGATCGCGGCGCTAGAAGCGGTCGGGGTGACGAATCTCGACGTCGA
>DATFES010000123.1:0-5453 GCA_035250945.1 Alphaproteobacteria bacterium
GATCATTTGCGGCACCATCGCCATCACCAGCAAGCCCGGGTCCGATGTCGGACCGCGCTGGCTGCGGCAGATCCTGATCAATCGCGCGCGCGTCGAGGGATTCCTGGTGTTCGACTACGTCAAGCGGTACGGCGAGGGACTGAAACAGCTCGCCGCCTGGCTCGGTGAGGGCAAGCTCGTCTGGCGCGAGGACATCATGGCCGGCTTCGAGAACATGCCCAAAGCGCTGATCCGGGTGCTGAAGGGCGAGAATTTCGGTAAGCAACTCGTTCGCGTGGTCGACACGGGCGAAGGTTGATGATCGCGGGACGCTGACCAGCGTCGCTTGGGCGCGGTCGCGCCCGATGCATCGGGCTATGTCAAATTTACGCCCGCGTTGAGTCCGTCGAGCACGTACTGCGCGGCGAGCGCCGCAAGCAGGATGCCGAGCACGCGGGTGACGACGTTGACGCCGATCTCGCCGAGGACCGACACGACGTGCGCGGCGGCGAGCAACAAGGCGAGCGTCAGCCCAAGCACGACGACGAGGATGCCGATCAATAGTAATTCGGCCTGCCACGCGCCGCCGGCGCGGCCCATCAGCAGGACCATGGTCGTCAAGCCGCCCGGGCCGGCGATCAGCGGGATCGCGAGCGGGAATACCGATATGTCGTGGGCGCGGTCGGCCTCCTTGCTTTCGGCCTCGGTGAGGTTTTGGAAGCCCAATCGATGCGCGAAAAGCATGTCGATCGCCAACAGGAACAGCAAGACGCCGCCGGCGATACGGAACGCCGGCAAACCGATGCCGAGCGCGCGCAAGAGAAAGTCCCCGGCGAACGCGAACAGCAGGAGCATCACGCCCGCGATCGCGACGCCGCGCACGGCCATGGTGTGCCGGTGCTTCGTCGACGTGCCGCGGGTGAGCCCGGCGAAGATCGCCGCCGTCCCCACCGGATCGAGGATCACGAAAAGCGCAATGAAATGGAAGATCGCGGTTTGGAGCATCGGTTTATGCCGTCGCGCCTCGACAAGTTCAAGGCGACCTCGTCCGTTTCACCTTAGGCATAGATCTTCGAACGTTGAGGCGCCACGACACCATACTCCTTACAACCGTCCCTCGAGGCAGGCGGCGTAAAGCGATTTCAACTCCGGAACTCCGATCTTGACCGGATTGGTTCCCGCCGTCGGATCGACGGCCGCCATCTCGGCGAAGCGATCGATCTCGCTGGAAGTCATCCCGAGCTCCTTGAGCGTGTGTGGGACGCCGATCTCCTTGCGCAGCGCGAGCACCCAATCGACGAAGCCGTCGAAACTTGCGTCGGCGAGGCCGATGTAGCGCGCGAGCCGCAGGATTTTCGGCTCGATGGCCGGCCGGTTGAACCGCAATACATAGGGCATCACGACGGCGTTGGTCATGCCGTGATGCGTGTCATGAACGGCGCCCACCGGATGCGAAAGCGAGTGGATGGCGCCGAGCCCCTTCTGGAACGCCGTGGCCCCCATGCCGGCCGCCGCCATCATGTTGGCCCGCGCCTCGATGTCCTTGCCGTCGGCCACCGCACGTGGGAGGAATTCCTTGATCAGGCGCACGCCCTCGATCGCTACCCCGTCGGCGTAGGGGTGGAACGACGGAACGCAATAAGCTTCGAGGCAGTGCGCGAACGCGTCCATGCCGGTGCCGGCGGTGATCTTAGGCGGCAGACCAACCGTTAGCTCCGGGTCGCAAATGACAACCCGCGGCATCATTTTCGGATGGAAGAGGATCTTCTTGGTGTGGCTCGCAACGTGGGTCACCACGGCGGCGCGGCCGACCTCCGATCCGGTGCCGGCGGTCGTCGGGACGGCGACGATTGGCAGGATTCCCTTGGCGTCGGCGCGAGTCCACCAATCGCCGATATCCTCGAAATCCCACATCGGACGCGTCTGACCCGACATGAAGGCGACGATCTTGCCGGCGTCGAGCGCGCTGCCGCCGCCGATTGCGACGACGCCGTCATGGTTGCCCGCCTTCAGGACCTTGAGGCCGTCGTAGATGTTCTGCTCGACCGGGTTTGGCCTGATATCGAAGAACATCGCGGCGCCCAGCCCGGCCTCGGCGCAGAGATCGACGATCATCCTGATCATCGGCAGTTTCGCCAGGCCGGGGTCGGTCACCAACAGCGGGCGCGCGATTCCCGCGGCGTTGCATGCCTCGGCCAGTTCCTTGATGCGCCCGACTCCGAAGCGGATGGCGGTCGGCCAGTTGATGTTGCTGGTGAACGATTTTGGGTCGGTCATGGACGGGTCCGTGCTCGAGGCGCATCCCCATGCTTCGACAGGCTCAGCATGAGGATGCTCGGATTCGGTCCTCGCCCTGAGCCTGTCCAAGGGCGAGGGATACGATCAAATTTTGGTACGTAGATGAAACGATTTCGGTCGCGTCAGGTAGACGAAGCCGAGCTTGGATAGCGTGCAGCCGCGGCCTGAATCCTTGACGCCGGTCCAGGCCAGTGCTGGATCGAGATAGTCGCAGCGGTTCATGAACCAGGTTCCTGTTTCGACACGGTCGCCGATGCGGATCGCTGCTTCGGGATCGGTCGACCAGATGGCCGCGGTGAGCCCATACCGGCTGTCGTTCATGAGTGCGATCGCTTCGTCATCGGAGCCGACCTTCATGATGCCGATGACCGGTCCGAAGCTTTCCTCGGTCATCACCCGCATCGAATGATCGACGCCGACCAGAACTTGCGGCGCCATATAGGCGGCGCCCGGCTGGTCGGCGGGGAACGAACGCGGGTCGATGAGCGCACGTGCTCCCGTCCGCACCGCGTCGGCGACTTGGCCGCGGACGAACTCGGCCGCCGAGGGGCGCACCAGCGGACCGAGCGTCACCTCGGGCTCGAGCGGCGAACCGAGTTTGTAGCGCATGGTCAGCGCGACGAAACCGTCGACGAACCGGTCGTAAACGTCGCGGTGGACGTAGATGCGCTCGATGGCGCAGCACGATTGCCCGGAATTGAAGAAGCTGCCGTCGACCAGGTTTTCGATCGCGTGATCGAGATTGGCGTCCGGGCGGACGTATGCGGGATCTTTGCCGCCAAGTTCGAGCCCGGTACCGATGAAGCGGTCGGCGGCGGCGCGCTGCACGGCATGGCCGCCCTCGATCGAGCCGGTGAAGGCGACGTAATCGATCTCCGGAGCGCATATCACTTTCTCGGTATCGGCGTGGGAGAGATGCAAGATCGCAAAGACGCCCTGCGGCATCCCGGCGGCGGCGAAAGCTTCGGCGAACCGCTCGGCCACCAGCGGCGTTTGCGCCGAGTGCTTGAGGATCACGGCGTTGCCGGCGAGAATCGCCGGAACCACGGCGTTGACCGCGGTCAGCAGCGGGTAGTTCCAGGGCGCCACGACGAAGACTGTCCCGAGCGGTTCATGGCGGATGAAGCGCGTGAAACCCGCCATCGGTTCGACGGCGGTGTCGGCGAGGGCGTCGGGGGCCACGGAGATCATGTAGCGGGCGCGCTCGGCCATGCGATCGACTTCGGCAGGCGTGTAGCGGATCGGCCGCCCCATCTGCCATGACAGCTCTTCCCCGATGAGGGTTTTCCGCGCCACCATCGCCTCGACGAAGCGCGTTACGATCCTGCCGCGCTCGGTGACCGGGACATTGCGCCACCCGTGCTGCGCCGTTCTCGCTGCGGCGAGCGCGGCGGCGATTTCGGCGGCGCCGGCGAACGGCCGCTCGACGTAGACCCGTCCGTCGACGGGGGAAATGGTCTTCAACTTGGCCGACATGCGGTCCTGTTACAGCGGGCGAAACGGCGGCTAGATGATCTCGAAGTAGCGATCGAGCTCCCATTCGGTGATCTGCTTGCGGAACTCGCGCTCCTCCCACTCGCGGGTCGCCGCGTAATGGTCGACGAAGGCGTCGCCGAAGAGCGCGCGTGCCGCCTTCGACGCCTTGAGCCGGGCCGCCGCCTCCATGAGCGTGCGCGGCAGGTCGTGCTTGGGCGGGTGTTTGGCCTCATAGGCATTGCCTTTGAGCGGGGCGCTGGGCTCGATCTTGTGTTCGATGCCCCATAGGCCCGAGGCGAGCGCTACGGCGACGGTGAGGTACGGGTTTCCGTCGGCGGCGGCGATGCGGTATTCGACGCGCTGCGATTTCGCCGAGCCCGGTATCACGCGCAGCGCCGTCGTACGGTTCTCCACACCCCAGGTCGCCGAAGTCGGGGCCCAGAAGCCCGGAATCAGGCGCCGGAACGAGTTCACCGTCGGCGCCACGATGGCAAGCAGCTCGGGCATCAGCGCTTGCTGGCCGCCGACGAAGTACCGCATCGTGTCGCTCATCTTATGCGGCGCCTTGTCGTCGAAGAACGCCGATTCGCCGTCGCCGCGTTTGGACGCGCGGCGAAGCGACATGTGGATATGGCCGCCGCAACCGGGCCAGTCTTTCGACCACTTGGCCATGAAGGTCGCCATCCAGCCGCGCCGTTGGGCCAGCACCTTCGAGAAGGTCTTGAACAACGCCGCCTTGTCGCCGGAGGCAAGCGAGCGGTCGACCCGGATCGCCGCCTCGAGAACGCCCGAGCCGGTCTCGGTGTGCAATCCCTCGATCCCCATGTCCATCGCTTCGCATTGGGCGAGCAGGTCGTGATACCACTCCGACAGCACCGAGTTGCGCAGCACCGAATAGCCGAAATAACCGGGCGAGATCGGTTTCAGATTACGATAGCGCTTTTCGCGTACCGAATGCGGCGTCTCCTCGAAGACGAAAAACTCGTATTCGAGCGCGCTATAAGGCTCGAACCCCATGCGCCGCGTCTTGTCCACCGCACGACGCAGCACGGCGCGCGGGCATATCGCCTCGGCGGCGCCGACGAACTCGCAGACGAAGAACAGCATGCCATTTTCCCACGGCAGCTCGCGGCAGGTCTCCGGCAGGACGCGCACCTGCGCGTCGGGATACGCGGTATGCCAGCCGGTATAGGTTACGTTGTCGTAGAGCTGGTCGCTGGCGTCCCAGCCGAGCACGACATCGCAAAAACCGAGGCCACCGTCGAGGGCGGAAAAGAACTTATCCCGGGCGAGATACTTGCCGCGCAGAATGCCATCGATGTCGAACACGCCGACCTTGACGTGGCTGAGATTGCGCGCGCGCACGATCTTCCGCGCGTCGTCGGCGGTGCGGACCTGGTTCGCCTGCATGGATCCCCCTCATCCCCCTGGTTGCCCAAGTTGTTAGCTCAAATCGCCGGGCCGGGAAAGGGACCGGCGGCAGCGGCGCGAGGGGGGGCAAAAAAGCGGCCGTCGCAGCTAGCCGCGACGGCCGTATAGACCACCCGAGGGTCCCGCCGACCGTTCGAGTGGTTTAGGGTGCCGCTCCGCCGATTTGGGCGATACCGACCAGCGGGGGATCGCAATCGGCAACGCCTCGATCGACGAAGCGGCGTGGGGTCTGCGGCGTGAGTGCCGCGGTTCGATGAAGTGTGGTGCAA
>DATFES010000356.1:0-2407 GCA_035250945.1 Alphaproteobacteria bacterium
GACGCGGAACGACGTCAACTTGAAGTACTCGGGAACCGTGCCGAGGGCGCGGCGCGCCAACAGCTCGAAGCTGGCCTCGGCGCCGTCGTAGGAGAAACCATCGTGCTCGCGCGACTTGACGTCCTCGACCAGGCGCCCGACGCGCGGGTCCTTCGGGTCGACATCGAGGCCGATTTCGCGAAACCGGGCGAGGATGTTCGAGCGCCCGGCTTGATCGGAGACGACGATGTTGCGCTGGTTGCCGACGAGTTCTGGCTGGATGTGCTCGTAGGTGCGTGGGTCCTTCTCGACCGCCGAAACGTGGAGCCCGCCCTTGTGGGCGAACGCGCTATCGCCGACGAAGGCGGCGTTGCGCGAGGGCGCGCGATTGAGCCGTTCGTCGAGCAGCCGCGAGACGTGGGTGAGCTGCGCGAGCTGGTCGTCCGATAGCCCGGTGCGAAACCCCATCTTGAGCATCAAGTTGGGAATGATCGAGACGAGGTTGGCGTTGCCGCAACGCTCGCCGAGGCCGTTCAACGTGCCCTGCACTTGCCGCGCGCCGGCGCGCACGGCGGCAAGCGAATTCGCCACCGCGTTCTCGGTGTCGTTGTGGCAGTGGATGGCGAGGCGCGTGCCGGGAATGCGACCGGATATCTCGCCGACGATGCGTTCGATCTCGTCCGGCAGCGTTCCGCCGTTGGTGTCGCACAACGCGATCCAGCGCGCTCCAGCGGCGTCGGCAGCCATGAGGCAGTCGAGCGCATAACCGGGGTTTGCCTTGTAGCCATCGAAGAAGTGTTCGGCGTCGAACACCACCTCGTCCTTGCGCCGTTTCGCCTCGGCGACGCTCTCGGCGATCATGTCGACGTTTTCGGCGAGCGGCACGCCGAGCGCCCTGTCGACATGGAAATCCCAGGTCTTGCCGACCAGGCACATCACCGGCGCTGGCGAGTCGAACAGCGCGGCAAGACCTGGGTCGTTGGCGGCGCTGCGGCCCGAGCGCCGCGTCATGCCAAAGGCGGTGAAGCGCGCATGCGATAGCCGCGGCAGCTCGGCGAAGAATGCGTCGTCGGTCGGATTGGCGCCCGGCCAGCCGCCTTCGATGTAGTCGATCCCTAGCTTGTCCAGCGCCTCGGCCAGCGCCAGCTTGTCCGAGACGCCGAAATCGACGCCCTGCGTCTGCGCGCCGTCGCGCAGCGTGCAATCGTAGAGGTAAATGCGCTTGTCGTCGCTCATCCCGCACGCTTCCACGTCGTGCCCTTAGGGCCGTCCTCGAGAATCACCCCCTTCGCCTTTAATTCATCGCGAATGCGATCGGCTTCCGTGAAGTTCTTGGCCCTGCGGGCGGCGTTACGAGCATCGATGAATTGCTCGATCGTCTCCTTGGCAAGTACTGGCTCATCGTTCATCGCCGCGACGTGCTTCGCCGTAACAGTCTCATGAATTGAAATCACCGCCTGGAACCAGTCATTTGGATCAGAATGCAGTATTCCAAGCAATCTTCCTCCGTTGATCAGGTTCGCCTTGAACTGCGCGCGGCGTTTGGGGTTCTTCTCGGCGTTCAGATCGCGCGCCATTTCATGCAAGTAGGCGATGGCGAGCGGCGTGTTGAGATCGTCTTCGAGGGCGTCCATGACGCCCGCGGGAGTTTCGTCGCCTTCCGGAACGACGTCGGCGGCGGTGCGTAGCGCAGTGTAAAAGCGGTCGAGCTCGCCCTTCGCTTGGCGCAAACCATCGTCGGTAAAATCGAGCGGCGCGCGATAATGCGTCTTCAGCAGCAACAACCGGATCGCCTCGCCCGGCGCCTTGGCGAGCAGCTCTCGCACAGTGAAGAAATTGCCGAGGCTCTTCGACATCTTCTCGCCGTTCACCACCAGATAGCCGTTGTGCACCCAATAGCGCACGAACGGGCGGCCGCCATGCGCGCACTCGCTTTGGGCGATTTCGTTCTCGTGGTGCGGAAAGATCAAATCGTGGCCGCCGCCATGGATGTCGAAGGTCGCGCCGAGATGCGCCTCGCTCATCGCCGAGCACTCGATGTGCCAGCCCGGCCGGCCGCGGCCCCACGGGCTGTCCCAGCCGGGCTGGTCGAGCGTCGACGGCTTCCACAGGACGAAATCAGCCGGGTCCTTCTTGTAGGGCGCCACGTCGACGCGCGCGCCGGCAATCTGTTCGTCGCGCGAGCGGCCTGACAGCTTGCCGTAGTCGCGCATCGTCGGCACGTTGAACAGCACGTGCCCCTCCGCCGCATAGGCGTGGCCACCGGCGATCAGCGTTTCGATCATGGCGATCATCTGTGGAACGTGCTGCGTCGCGCGCGGTTCGAGATCGGGATCGAGCGCGCCCAGCGCGCGCATGTCTTCGTGATACGCCTTGGTCGTGCGCGCGGTGATCGAATCGATCGGCTCTCCCGACTCTCGCGCCGCGG
>DATFES010000147.1:0-5558 GCA_035250945.1 Alphaproteobacteria bacterium
GACTTGCGTCCGGTTTCGGGATGCGTGCGCACCATCGGGTGATCGACCGGCGGAGCGGCGCGGCGCTGTTCGTCGGTCATCGGCGGCTCGCCGGCCCTCCGGCGCGAGAAATCCAGATCGTGCGTCGCCCGTAAGCCGTTCAAGCGCCGCCGCATCGCTTCCGGCAGCGCGTCGTAGGCGGCGTACATGTCAGTGAAGAGCGTGTCGCCGCCCGCGCGCGGCACCTCCAGGCCGTACAGCATCGTCGCAAGCGCGGGGCGGCGCTGAAACGACAGGTCCGAATGCCAGACCAGCGTACCCTTGTCGGGATGATGGCCCGTCGTCGCGTCGGTACGCTGGTCGACGTTCGAGAGAAGGTAGATCTCCGGAAACGCCGGGTGCCGGTATTGGTCGAGGACATGAACTTGCAGCTCTCCGAAGCGCCGGCTGAAGGCGATTTGTTGTGCCTCGCTCAAGGACTGGTCGGGAAAGCTGAGCAGCAAGTACGCGCGGAACGCGTCGCGAATGCTCATCCAGACGGCCTCGGTCAACGGGCGGGCGAGATCGACGTCGCGGACCTCGGCGCCCATCACCGACGACAGCGGCCGGACATCGATCCCGGCAGTGGTCGGTATTGGGTTGACCAATTTTGGCGCCTTCTCCGTAAGATGTGCCGATCAAGCGATTTTGACTTCGATTGACGGCGTTTCGTTCCTAAATCAGTGTCGTCGCGGACCGACCTGAACTCAAGACCCACCCCCCGGAGATTTAGCCATGTGGCTCCTGTCGCGAAACAAGCTCGCCATGCCGACGCCCGAGGCGGCGCTTCCCGGCCGCGCCGAGAAAATGCGGGTGCCGGAAAAGCACTACGTCAACGGCCATCGGCTTATGCCGCCGTACCCGGAAGGCATGGCGATCGCCACCTTCGGTCTCGGCTGTTTTTGGGGCGCCGAGCGCAAGTTCTGGGAGGCGGATGGGGTGTATGTGACCGCGGTCGGCTATGCAGGCGGTTTGACTCCTAACCCGACGTACGAAGAGGTCTGCAGCGGCCGCACCGGGCACAATGAGGTCGTGCGCGTGGTCTTCGATCCGACGAAAACCACCTACGCCGCCCTCCTCAAAATTTTCTGGGAAAACCACGACCCGACGCAAGGCATGCGCCAAGGCAACGACGTCGGCACGCAGTATCGATCGGGCATTTACGTCCATTCCGCCGAGCAGCGACGCGAGGCCGAGGCGGCGCGCGACGCCTACCAAGCGATGCTCGCCGATGCGCGCTACGGCAAGATCACCACGGAGATCGTAGACGCGCCGGAGTTCTACTTCGCCGAGGACTATCACCAGCAATACTTGGCGAAGAATCCTCACGGCTACTGCGGACTAGGCGGCACCGGCGTCGCGTGTCCGATCGGGCTTGCGCCCGCGCGCGTCTAACGCGCCGCTCAGCGCTGCAGCGCGACCGGCGTCCCGGTATCAAGGCTCAGATCGCGGGCGGCATTGCCCTGGTTGATGGCGATTTCGACCAAGCCGTTGGCGTTATCGTACCAGAGCGCTTCTCCCGCGCGGACATCCGAGAACGTCCGGGCGTGTTGTACGATGCGGTCGCCGACCGCAAGTACGGCGTCGGCGGCCAGTTTGCCGCTGCGAATTCCGGTGATCGCGTTGCCATAGTGGTCGACATAGACGATTTCGTATAGATCGTCGGGCCAATCCAGGTAACGGGTCAATCCGCTCGCCGCGAGCGCGTCCGATTGCAACGAGCCGGCGGCGAGCCATCCGGCGACCGGCGCGAACAGGTCGCGGCCATGAAAGCTCGCCGAAAGGGCCGCGGGGCGCCAGACAATATCGCAGGCGAGCGTCTGGCTGGCGCGGCGCGCGACCAATTCGAACAATCCGTTGTCCGGGCCGACGAACCATCGTCCATCGGCGGCGAGCGCGATCGCGGCGCGCGGTCCGCCGACCCCCGGATCGACCACCGACAAGAAGACCGTGCCAGCCGCGAACCACGCCGCATGCGCGGCCAGCAGGTAGGCGGCTGCCTTGGGATTCTGGAGCGGGGCATCGGAAAACAAGTCGAACACCGGGATTCCCGGCGCCGAACGATTGAGCACGGCCTTCACCTGGCCGGTATACGGCCCGCCAAAACCGAAATCGGTGAACAGTACGATCATCGAAGCGCTCGCGATCCGTGTTACCATTCAAAATTAGCCCTGCCAAGCCGCATCGACACGCACGAAACGAGGAGTCGACGATGGATCGTCAGGAAATCGAGGCCGCGCTTTCGCTGCTGCTCGACCAAATGGAGGGCGAGCAAGGCGACAGCCATGAAATCTATCTGCGGCTGGCGCAGGTCTTGAGCCAGATGCGCGCGCTCGGGATGCCGCTGCCCGAGGATCTAGTTCGCTTGGAGGAGGAACTGTCGGCGGAGTTCGAGGCCGAATCGCCCGAATCGCGGAAAAAGCCCTGAGCGGCGGTTTGCACGAGTATGGATACTTCGGGCGCTCACGTCGCGTCGGTTCCCGATCTGCGTGACGTCTTCGTCCTGCTCACCGCGGCGATCGTCGTCGTCGTCGCGGTCACGCGCCTGCGCGCCAGCCCGGTGCTGGGCTATTTTGTCGCCGGAATCGCCATCGGGCCGCATGGCTTCGGACTATTGCGGGTGGAAGAGGATATCCGCCTGCTGGCTGAACTTGGCGTGGTGTTCCTGCTCTTCATGATCGGCCTCGAACTCTCCCTCGAGCGCCTCAAGACCATGCGCCGTTTCATGCTCGGTCTCGGCGGCGCGCAGATCCTGGTCACCGGCGCGGCGATCGCGATCGTCGCCCGCCTGCTCGGGCTCGCGGGGCCCAGCGCGATCACCATCGGCCTCGCGCTTGCGTTGTCGTCGACGGCCGTGGTGGTGCAAATCCTTGTCGAGCGCGGCGAGATCGCCTCGCGCGCGGGTCGGGCGACCTTCTCGGTGCTGCTGGCGCAGGATATCGCCGTGGTCCCGCTCTTGATGTTCGTCTCGTTGATCGGCGAGCCGGGCGGATCCTTGTTGGCCAACATCGCGCTCGCTTTGGTCAAGGCGGCGGCGGCGATCATGCTCATTCTGGCCGCCGGCCGTTATCTTTGCCGATGGCCGTTCCGCTGGGTCGCGGCGACCCGCAGCAGCGAGCTATTCGTCGCGTTGACCCTGCTCGTCGTACTGGGCACCGCTTGGCTCACGCACATGGCCGGCCTGTCGATGGCGTTGGGCGCATTTCTCGCCGGATTGCTGGTTGCCGAGACCGAGTACCGCCATCAGGTCGAAGCCGATATACGGCCGTTCAAAGGGCTCCTGCTCGGGCTTTTCTTCATCTCCGTCGGCATGATCATCGATCTCCAGCTCGTCGCCGCGCAATTCGAGTTGATCCTTCTCGCTACGCTCGCACTGGTGACGGTCAAGGCGATGATCGCCGGCGGCCTGGCGCGCGCCTTCGGATTGCCGGGCGACGTCGCGGTCAGGGTCGGTTTATTGCTCGGCGAAGGCGGCGAATTCGTCTTCGTCATCGTCGGCGCCGGCGTGGCCGGCGGCGCGATCGCGCCCGAAATCGGCCAGTTTGTCGCGGTCGTCACCGGGTTGTCGATCCTGCTCACCCCGCTGCTTGCCTTTCTTGGCGGCCGGCTGGGCGGCGCGATGGAGCGCCGACGCGCCGGCGCCGACCTTGCGCCGACCGCCGAGGAAATCGCCGAAATGGGCGGCCACGTCATCATCGCCGGGTTCGGTCGTGTCGGCCGGACCGTCGCCGAACTGCTCGCGGCGCAGCAGGTTCCCTTCATCGCCGTCGATCTCGACCCGCACCACGTTCGCACCGCGCGCGCCAAGGGACACTCCGTCTATTTCGGCGACGCCACGCGGCGCGAGGTGCTGCATAACCTCGGCGCGGAGCGCGCCGCGGCGTTGATCATCACTCTCGATCACCCCGACTCGGCGAGGCGCAGTGTTACCGCGGCGCGAAATTCATGGCCGAACCTTAAGCTCTTCGTCCGCGCACGCGACGCGGCGCATGTGCCCGAGCTTCGAGAGCTCGGCGCGGCCGACGTGATCCCCGAAACCCTCGAATCGAGCCTGACCCTCGCCCGTCACGCATTGGACGCCATCGGTGCGCCGCGCGAAGCGACCAGACGTCTCGATGAGCAAGCTGGGGCGGCGTCCGCGGCTTCCAGCGGACGTCAGTTGACATAACCTCGGCGCGGCCGCCGGAGTATCGTGTACTGGACGATTTGGCGCCGGGCCTGGAAGTCGGAGCCAGAGTCGTGGTTATCTCGCGCTGAGGTGAATCGCGGGGGATTGCAATGCTGTTGGGGTGCATTGCCGATGATCTGACCGGAGCGTCGGACCTCGCCCTCATGCTGGCTCGCGAGGGCCTGCGGACGGTCCAGGTGATCGGCGTTCCCGGGACGGACGAGCCCCCGCCGGAATGCGAAGCGATCGTGATTTCGCTCAAGTCGCGCACCATTCCAGCACGCGAGGCGGTGGCGCAATCGGTTGCCGCCCTCGATTGGCTGCGGCGCGCCGCCACGAAACAGTACTTCTTCAAGTACTGCTCCACCTTCGATTCGACGCCGGATGGAAACATCGGACCCGTTGCCGACGCTTTGCTCGATGCCCTTGGCGACAGATTCACCATCGCCTGCCCCGCCTTCCCGGCCAATCGGCGGACGATCTATCTGGGCCATCTGTTTGTGGGCGACGATCTGCTCTCGAACTCGAGCATGCGCCATCACCCGCTGACGCCGATGACCGAGTCCAATCTTGTCGCGGCGCTCGGGCGGCAGACTCCGCATAAAGTCGGCCTCGTGCCCTTCGATGTCGTAAGCGCCGGCGCCGAGCCGATCTTGGCGCGCTTCGCCGATTTGCGCGCCCAGGGGGTCCGCCACGCGATCGTCGATGCGCTTACCGATGGGCATTTGCGCGCCATCGGCACGGCGTGCCGCGACCTGGCGCTCGTCACCGGCGGATCCGGCGTGGCGATGGGACTCCCCGGCAATTTTCGCGCCCGCAACCTGGCGCCGAATCGCTCCGGCATCGAGCCTTTGTCGACAACCGGCGGATTCGCCGCCGTCGTCGCCGGAAGCTGTTCGGCGATGACGCTGCGGCAAGTCGCCGAAATGCAAGCCCGCCATCCGTCCTTCGCCGTCGATCCTCTGGCCGTCGCCGCGGGCGACGACGTGGCGGGCGCCGCGCTCGCCTGGGCGCGCCCCAAGCTAGGCGATGGCCCGGTTCTGATATATGCCTCCGCTCCGCCTGAACGGGTCGCCGACGTTCAAAAGCGCCTCGGCCGCGCCGAGGCAGGCGAAATCGTCGAGCGCACGCTCGCCGCCGTCGCCCGCGGGCTGGTCGCGGCAGGCGTTCGCCGGCTCGTCGTTGCAGGCGGAGAAACGTCGGGCGCCGTGGCGGCGGCGCTTGGCGCGAAAGCGCTGCGTATCGGCCCCGAGATCGCGCCGGGCGTCTGCTGGTCGCAGACAACCGACGAACAAAGGCTGTGCTTGGCGCTGAAATCGGGCAATTTCGGCGATGCCGATTTTTTCGACCATGCGTTCGAGGTACTGCAATG
>DATFES010000162.1:0-4260 GCA_035250945.1 Alphaproteobacteria bacterium
CGAAGCTAGTGCTCTACCAGGCTGAGCTACACTCCGACCCGGGCCGCGCGCCGGCGCACGGCCGGCAGGGGCGTCCTTATAGCCCCTCGACTGCGACGCCGCAAGCGTCGGCTAAGCCACTGTCGCGGCTTGGAGAACGGCGACGTTCGTGGGCGATCAATAGGCTCGATTGATGGCGAAATCGATGACTTCGACAAGCGCGCGTTTTTCGGCGCTGTCGGCGAACACGCCAAGCGCATCGCGCGCCATGGCGCCATAGTGGCGCGCGCGCTCGACCGTATCGCGCAAGCTCCCATGCCGCTCCATGAGCTGGATGGCGCGCGCGAGGTCGCCGTCCTGTTGCTGCTGGTCCTCCAACGCGCGCCGCCAGAACCGCCGCTCCTCCGCGTCGCCGCGCAAGAACGCAAGCACCACCGGGAGCGTGATCTTGCCGTCGCGAAAATCGTCGCCGACGGTCTTGCCGAGCGTCGCCTGGTGGGCCGCGTAATCGAGCACATCGTCGACCAACTGGAACGCGATGCCGATGTTCATGCCGTAGCTCTCAAGCGCCTCCTCCTCGACGCGCGGGCGCTCGCCAACGACCGCGCCGATGCGGCATGCGGCGGCGAACAGCGTCGCGGTCTTCGCCTTGATGACGTCGAGATACGCGGCCTCGGTCGTTTCGGTGTCGTTCGCCGTCAACAACTGCATGACCTCGCCCTCGGCGATCACCGCCGAGGCATTGGCCAAGATCGACAGCACGGCGAGCGAACCGTCTTCGACCATCAACTGAAATGCGCGGCTGAACAGGAAGTCGCCGACCAACACGCTGGGCTTGTTGCCCCACACGGCGTTGGCGGTAGCGAGCCCGCGCCGTAAATCGCTTTCGTCGACGACGTCGTCATGCAGAAGCGTCGCGGTGTGAATGAACTCCACGCAGGTGGCCAGCGCGATATGCCGCGCGCCGCCGTAACCGCACATCCGTGATGCGCCCAAGGTCAACATCGGGCGCAGCCGTTTGCCGCCCGCGGCGACGATGTGGCCGGCGAGCTGCGGAATGAGCGTCACCGGACTGTCCATGCGCCGGACGATCAACTCGTTCACTTGTTTCAGATCGGCGCCGACAAGCTGCATCAACGCCGCAAGCGACGCTCGGGGTGATCTTCCGCGCTCTTCCTCGAGGCTGACGACGACGGCCACCGCTGTCCCCGGCTGTTCGTTGCAGTTGTACCGCGCCGCTTGACGGCGCGTCGATTGGACCCGAGCATAGTCGGCGACGCCGAGTGGTCAAGTGCGAAGCGGCCTGCCGCGACCGGGTAATGCGACACATGAGGGAATTGCTGCGCAGCAACGATCCGGTCTTGCTATCCTGGGTTCAGGCGCTGCTGACCGACGCCCGGATCCAATCGGTCGTGCTCGATCTCCACACTTCCATCATCGAGGGTTCGATTTCGGCGATTCCGCGCCGGGTAATGGTCGACGACGACGATCTCGTACGCGCTCGCGCCCTGATCGACGCCGCGGCCAGCGAGAATTCCGGTGTCTGAGCGGGAGGGCGCCGAAGGGTGCCATGCCACCTGCGGCACGCTTCTCGGTGGCCGCGTGCGCTTCGCGCAACCGGCCAGGGGCTATCGCGCCGCCATCGATCCTGTATTGCTCGCCGCCGCGGTCACCGCGCCGCAAGGTGGCCGTGTCGTCGAGCTCGGCTGCGGCGCCGGCGCTGGGCTCCTCTGTCTGTCCACGCGTCGCCCCGACCTGCGGCTCGTCGGCATCGAAATCGACGCCGCCAGCGTGGAATTGGCGCGCGCCAATGTCGCCGCCAACGGCGTCTCCGAGCGGATCGAAGTCCTCGTCGCCGATGCGCTGCGCCCGCCGCCGTCGATCGGCGCGTCGTTCGACGCCGCCTACTTCAATCCGCCGCACCTGATCGACAGCCGCACGGATCCTTCGCCCGACGCCGGCAAGCGACGGGCGACCGTCGGGGCGCAGGGCGACCTCGCCGCGTGGGTGGCGGGCGCGATCGCGCTGTTGCGGCCCAAGGCGACGTTGATCGTCATCCATCGCGCCGATCGCCTGGATGAACTCTTGGCGGCGCTTGGGGCTGCGGCGGGCGAAATCGTCGTCTATCCGCTATGGCCAAAGGCAGGCGAAGCGGCGCGGCGGGTCATCGTAAGGGCCCGCAAGGGGCTGCGAAGTCCGCTCCGCCTAGCGCCTGGCCTTGCGCTCCATCGCCCCGACGGCAGCTACACTGACGCCGCCGAACGTCTCCTGCGCCAAGGCGAGGCGCTGGTCATATGAGGGGCCGACGTCACGGCTTGCGAAACTTGTTGTGGCAGCTCGAGCAGACAGCATCGACAACGAGGAACTGCGCGGCAAAGCCCGCTTGATCGTTGGCGTCGGCCCGCGCGAATAACCTTCGGCTCTCGATGTCGAGCTGCGCGGCAAGGTCGAGAAAATCGGCATGCGACCGCCAAATGACGGGAAGCGCGGCGGTTTCTCCAGGCTCGCCTTGGCTGGCCGGAGCGAATAGTTCGGGAATGCGTTGCGCCACGGTGTTGAAGCGGATGGCGACCTGCCGCGCCACGTCGCGGTTCCACGGCCGCGCTCCCCGGGTCATCTGCTCGGCGATGCGATTCGCCGCCAGGTTCGCCTTCATCGCCTCCTGACGCTGCTGTATGAGGGTCGGCTTGCTTTCCTGCGCCGACGTCGAGTCCCCCAGCCAAACGCACATGGCAGCCGCCAGCGCGATACCCACTCGCCTGCTTACGAACCAAAACTGCGCCATGATTCCCCCGTTTCGAGCGCGATCATAATGGAAGTTCGTCGGCGCGGCATATCGCGAATTGGCGATTCGCCGATTGGCAATCGACGGTCCGCCGCCTAGTCTAAGGCGATGGAACGACTGCTCGAACGGTTGCGACCCATACTGGCGACCTTGCCGATCGAACGGCTGCGCAATCCGCCGCCGACCGTCGCCGTATTGCGGTTGGCGGGGCCTATCGGCCAGCTCGGGCCTTTGCGGGGCGGCCTGTCGATTGCGCGCGTCGCTTCATTGATCGAGCGGGCATTCGCCATGCCGCAGCTAAAGGCGGTCGCGCTTGCCGTAAACTCGCCAGGGGGGTCGGCCGCGCAGTCGGCGCTCATCGCCAAGCGGATCCGCGATCATTCGCGCGAAAAAAAAGTTCCGGTGATCGCCTTTTGCGAAGACGTCGCAGCCTCCGGCGGTTATTGGCTCGCCTGCGCCGGCGATGAAATCTATGCCGACGCCAATTCGATCGTCGGCTCGATCGGCGTCGTCGCCGCCACCTTCGGATTCCCCGACTTGCTGCGCAGGATGGGCATCGAGCGGCGCGTGCACACCGCGGGCGAGCGCAAGGCGATGCTCGATCCGTTCCGCCCCGAGGATCCGGACGAAGTCGAACGCCTGCAGGCGATCCAGCGCCAGATCCACGAGAACTTCATCGATTGGGTGCGCGAACGGCGCGGCGACCGGCTGAAAGGGGGCGACGCCGAGTTGTTCTCGGGCGAGTTTTGGACCGGCCAGCGCGCGGTGGAACTCGGCTTGGTCGACGGAATCGACGATCTGCGCGGCGCCATGCGTCGCCGTTTCGGCGATCAGGTGCGGCTGCGTCCGGTGGTCAGCGACACGCGCATGCTCAGGCGCTGGCTCGGGCTGCCGCGCGGCACCGACGAGCTCTTGCCAGGCGGCGGGTTGGCGATCGGTTGGGCCGACGAGTTGATCGCCGCGGTCGAGGCGCGCGCGCTTTGGTCGCGCTACGGACTTTAGATGCGGGAACCGAGCGGCCATGTTCGGATTTAGCTTCTGGAAGATCGTCGTTCTTGTCGCGGTGATCGCCATCGTGTGGTTCGGATTTCGTTGGCTGCAGCGGATCGACGCGGAACGGCGAAAAGCCGCCGGATCGTCGCCCTCGCGCCTCGATGGCCGGCGCCAGGTGGCGGCGGAAGATTTGGCCCCGTGCAAGGTTTGCGGCGTTTACGTTGCTCCCGGATCGCCCGCCTGCGGTCGCAAGCGCTGTCCCCTCGCGTAACGGCGATCGCCGCTCGAGCGGCGTCAGCGGCGGCTTGATCGGACCGGGAGCGGCGGCTATGTTGCGGCGCAACCTCCGTTCCCCTCCGCGCCCCCCGAGAATGGCCAAGAAAGATCAAAGCTTCCAAGGCCTGATCCTGCGACTGCAGCATTTCTGGGCGGCCCAAGGCTGCGTCATCCTCCAGCCATACGACATGGAGGTCGGCGCGGGCACGTTCCACCCGGCGACGACC
>DATFES010000173.1:0-3103 GCA_035250945.1 Alphaproteobacteria bacterium
TCGCCCTTGGCGATGATGACGTCGGCCGGCATCCCCGGAATGAGGCTCAGTCCCTTGAGCTGCGCCCGCTGGTCGTCGTCGACCAGGATGCGCGCGACGAAGTAGGACGTATTGGTCTTGGGATTGACCAGACGGTCGGCCGAAACGGTCGCCACGGTGCCTTTCAGACTCGGCGTGGTGCCGCGATTGAAGGCCGAGAAACGCACGTCGGCCATGAGCCCCGGCCGCAGACCGTCGATATCGTCGGGGCGAACCTGCGCTTCGATCACCAGCTGGTCGTTGCGCGGCACGATGTCGAGGACGCGGCTTCCGGGCGCGATAACGCCGCCGATCGTGAACACCGCGAGATCGACCACGGTGCCGCTGGTGGGGGCTACGATCTCGATACGCTCGACCTGGTCGCGGGCGCTGCGGATCCGCTCGTTGAGATCGAGCAGCTGCGCCTGAGTCTCGCCGAGCTGTTTCTCGACGTCCTCGCGAAACGCCTTTTGGAGCTGGATGATCTGCAGCTCGGCCTCGCCGATGGCGTGCTGCGTCGCGGCGATTTGGGCGATCAACTGCCCGCGCTCGCCATCGAGCCGGCTCATTTCGCGCTCGAATTCGAGCACTTGGTGCGCCGAAGCGGCGCCTTTGCCGGCGAGTTCGCGCAGCGTGGTGAGCTGGCGATGGACGATGCCGATCTGCCGCTGCTTGGCCGATTGCTGGACTTCGAGGCCGCTGATCTGCGCCTTGGATTGTTCGATGCGGCTCTCGAGTATCGAGACTTGACCGGAAATACTCAGCCTTCGCGCCGTGAATAGCTGTTTTTGCCCGTCGACGATGTCGGCGGCATCGCGTTCAGCCGCCGCGCGTTCGGCGAGATCGGCCGGGAATGCGATCGCCACCGCTCCATCGCGCTCGGCGAGCAAACGCGCTTCCTGCGCGCGCGCCGCGTCGTGCCGGCCCCGCAGCAATGCCAGCATCGCGCGCGGCTGCGTATCGTCCAGACGCACCAGTAATTGCCCCGCCTCGACCGGATCGCCGTCGCGCACGAGTATCTGTTTGATGATACCGCCTTCGAGATGCTGGATCGATTTGCGATTACCGTCGACCACGACCGTTCCTTGCGCGATCGCCGCCGTGCTGAGCGGCGCCCAGCTCGACCAGGCGCTCAATGCCGCGAACGTGAGCACGACGATCGCCCAGCCGGCCCAAATCGCCGGCCAGTAGTCGGTCGGGATGTCGTCGGACGATGGATCGGCCGGCAGCAACGCACGTATGATATTTGTCGCCATGACGATCGATTCCTCTACTGGCCGCCGGCGGCGGCCACGGCGGCCGGTCGGACGAGGCGTTGCACGACTTCATTGCGCGGCCCGAACATTCGAATTGCGCCATTCTCGATGACCAGAATCTGGTCGAGCGCGCCGCGCGAACTCCAGCGGTGCGAGATCAGCAAGACGGTCGCGCCGCGCGATTTGAGCTCGCCCACCGCGCGCGCCAGCGCCATTTCGCCGGCCTCGTCGAGATTCGAGTTCGGCTCGTCGAGCACGACGATCGCTGGGTTTCCATAAAGCGCACGAGCCAGTCCGATCCGTTGCCGCTGCCCCGCCGACAGCGTCGAGCCGCCCGGCCCGATGGCTGTTTCATAGCCCTGTGAGAGCCGTAAGATCGTCTCGTGCACGCCGGCAAGCTGCGCCGCGGCGACGATCTTGGACGAATCGGCGACGCCGAAGCGCGCGATGTTTTCGGCGACTGTCCCATCGAACAGTTCGACGTCCTGCGGAAGGTAGCCGATATGCGGCCCGAGCTCGGACCGATTCCAATCGTGGATGCTGGCGCCGTCGATGCGGACGTGACCGGAATATGGCCGCCAAGCGCCGACGAGCGTGCGGGCCAGCGTCGACTTACCGGCGCCGCTCGGTCCAAGTATGCACAACACCTGCCCCGCCGGGATCGTGAAGTTGACGCCGCGCAAGGTCGGCGCGCCGCCGCCGGGCGGAACGACGACGACGTTTTCGAAACGGATCTCGCCTTTCGGCGCCGGCAGCGACGTCTTGGCGCCCGTCTCGGGCTCGACGCCAAGCAACCCGGAGAGGCGGCGATACGAAGACCGCGCCGCAACGAACTGTTTCCAGCCGCCGATCGCGCTCTCGACCGGCGCCAGCGCGCGACCCATGATGATCGACGCGGCGATGATCGCGCCTGGCGTGATTTCGTCGTAGATCGCGAGATAGGCGCCGAGTCCAAGCAGCGCGGTCTGCAGCAGCAGCCGGGCGAACTTGCTTGCCGCGTTCAGCGTGCCGCCAAGGTCGCTCGCCCGCGCTTGCAGCGCCAGCATCTTGCCGCGATGCGAGAACCAGCGCCGGCGCAAATTGGCCAGCATCCCCATGGCCTGAACGACTTCGGCGTTGCGTAGGCCGCCGTCGAGAGTCGAAGCGAAGCGAATGGCGTGCGCGCTGGCGTCTTCGAGCGCCCCGCGCGTGGCCATTTCGCTCACCATCGCCAACCCGAACAGGACCAAGGCGCCGGCGAACGCGAGCACTCCGAGCCAGGGGTGCATGGCAAAGACGATTAGAATCAGCACCGGCGTCCACGGCGCATCGAACGCCGCGATCAGCATTGGTCCACTGATGAATTGGCGCAGCGTCTCGAAATCGCGCATGCCCTGCGAGGCATGACGGCTCTGGCGGTGGAGCGTCGCCGAGAACACCGCCGAGAATATTCGCTCGCTCAAGCGCCCATCGAGCTTGCCGCTGACGCGCACCAGGATGCGCGAGCGGACGATATCGAGCAGGCCCATGACCGCGAGCAGCGCAAAAGCGAGCGCGCTCAAGACGATCAGCGTTTCCACGGAGCGTGACGGCAGCACGCGGTTGTAGACCTGCATCATATAGATTGGGGACACCAGCATGAGCAGATTGATGAACATGCTGAATGCGCCCGCCATGAAGAAGGCGGCGCGGCAGGTGGTGAGCGCGTGGCGAAGTTCGTGGCTTGCAGTCGGCATCGAGTTCTGGCCTTCCCGTGCGCGTCGACGTGGTTGCGATCGCGATGCGGCGCCGGACACGAATTAGAGTGCCGGCGCCGCCGCACGATCGTTCGTTCATGGGTATGGTTTCAG
>DATFES010000179.1:0-2926 GCA_035250945.1 Alphaproteobacteria bacterium
CTGCAAGGGGCGCTGCCCGCCCGGCCCCGACGGACGCTCGCCGGTCTCGTTGCGAATCGTCGCCGGGCCGGCCGGCCGGCCGACGACACGTTGCGGATCGCGCCCGGCGAGCGCGGGCGGTCCGCCGGCCACGAGATTGGCTTGTCGCATGCCGCCGCCATCGACGTCGATGGCGCGCGGACGTTGCCCTCGCCCGCCGATATCGTCGCCTGGGACATGCGAAGCGGCCTGGCGAACGCGCGCGTCGTCGAGCGCCCGCTCGACGGTCGAGAAACGGCCGCGATGAGGCGGCGCCAGCGGCCGGATCGCCTTGACGTCGGCGCCGTGCACGACCTTCGTGACATTGACGTTGGTGACGTTGACGATGTTGGTCACATGGACGTTGTTTACCACGACGGGGCGCGCATGGTTCTTGCGCGACCACCATGGGTAACACCAGTCGGACGGTCCCAACGGCAACCAGCCGACGCGGGAATGACGATGATGCGTGTGGCCAAAATCGAGGAAGATCACATAAGCCGGCGCCCACACCGGAACGTAAGTGACGGTGACTGGCCCCGGCCACCACGCCCAGTAGCCATCGACGAAAACCCAGCGGCCGTAGTGGTACGGCGTCCAGCCCCACGGTTCGTCCGACACCCATACCCAACCCCAATAAGGCTTCCACACCCAATGGCCGAGGCGGTAGGGCGCCCAGCCCGCCGGAACGCGATGCGGAACCCAGACGCGGCCGTATTCGGGCGCATGCCGCCAAGCGCCGTGGCGATCGAGCTCCTCGGCTCCGGCGTAATTGCGATTGAGGTTCCGCCAACTTTGCGCGGCGCGGATTTCGGCGTCGCGGCGGTCGGCCCAGTTCTCCCAGGCATCGAGCGCCGGCGCGATGCCGACGCGAATCGCGTCGGGATCGGCGGCATCGATGACGGCGGACTGTCCGGCAAAGATCTCCGCCTCGCCGCTCGCCGTCGAGACGACGCCGCGTCCTTCACGCACGTAGATGCGCGTCGTATCGCCGGATGCGGCATCGATCGTGTAGAGGCCGCCCTCGCTCGGCCGAAACCGCGCCAGCGGCGTGGCGATGTCGAGCGGCACGGGCGGCTTGCCGATGACCGTATAGATCATCCGGCCGCGCGAGACCTCGAGCGCGACCTGCTTGCGCGTGAAGTCGGCGAGCTTGAACTGCGCGCGTTCGTCGAGCCTGGCGATATTGTTCGAGTCGAGCTGGATCTCGGCCCGCGCGCCATCATTGGTCGACACTTCGTCGCCAGCGACAAGCGGCGCGTTGGCGGCGCCCTTGACCCATTCGCCGCTGGCGCCGTCGCCGATCTGGACATCGCCCTCGACGATCGACAGGCGGGCGACGTCCGAAGGCGACTCTTCCTCCTCCGCCAGTGCCGGGGCGAGCCCCAGCGTTGCGACGCAATAGGCGATGGTCAATAACGGACGCAAACGGAGCATAATATGCCTCCGGTCGAGAACGTCGCGGTCGATTGGTTATTCCCTGCAATTATGCCACGGAACACCTGTCACGGCGCGAAATCCATTGCGAAATAAGCGACAAATCCAACCGATTTCAACGCGCCGGACCGCCGGGGATTCGACGTGACCCGGCGATTAGCCGCCTTGCTGGCCGCCGATGTGGTCGGCTACAGCCGCCTCATGGAAGCCGACGAGGCCGCGACGCTTGCGGCCCTCAAACGGGCGCGCGCCGAGCTCCTCGACCCCAAAATCGCCGAGCATCATGGCCGTATCGTCAAGACCACGGGCGACGGCGTGTTGGCCGAGTTCAGTAGCGCGGTGGAGGCCGTGCTGTGCGCGACCGAAGTGCAACGAGAAATGACGTTGCGCAATGCCGGGGTAGCATCGCCTGGGCGCTTTGAGTTCCGCATTGGCGTCAATCTTGGCGACGTGATCGCCGAGGGCGACGATGTGTACGGCGACGGCGTCAACATCGCGGCAAGGCTCGAACAAGCGGCGCCGCCCGGCGGCGTAGTCGTATCGGAGGACGTTTACCGTCAGGTGAGAGGCAAGGTACCGGCGCCGTTCGAGAGCATGGGACAGCTTGCGCTCAAGAACCTATCGCGGCCGGTCGGCGCCTACCTTGCGCTCGCCGGCGACGCGCAAGCCGCCACGCCATGGCTGCCGCCGCCGGACAAGCCGTCCTTGGCGGTGCTGCCGTTCGACAACATGACCGGCGATACCGAACAAGAACACCTCGTCGATGGCATGGTCGAGGAGATCATCGCCGCGCTGTCGCGGGTCAAATCGTTTTTTGTCATCGCCCGAAATTCGACCTTCACCTACAAGGGTAAGGCGGTGCGGGTCGATCAGGTTGGCCGTGAACTTGGCGTGCGCTACGTCGTCGAGGGCAGCGTGCGCATGGCCGGAAACCGCATTCGCCTCACCGCGCAGCTCATCGAGGCGGAAAGCGGACGTCACGTATGGGCGGGAAGTTTCGAGGGCACGCTCGACGATATTTTCGCCCTGCAAGACCGCATCACCGAACAGGTCGTCGGAGCATTGCATCCCTCGATCCGCCTCGCCGAAACGGCGGCGCGCGCCGACGACGGCGATCCGTTGGTGCTTACGATATTGGCGACGGCGCAGATGCTTGTCCGTAGTCTCGAGGAAGCGACATCGCAACTGGCTCGCGCGCTCGCCATCGATCCCAACCTCGCATGGGGCTGGAACCGAAGCGGCTGGCTCCACGTCTATCGCGGCGAACCGGAGATCGCCACCCGGCATTTCGAACGCGCCATTCGCCGAGTCCGCTCGATTCGATGAACTTCAATTGCTGCTTCGGCATCGGCGCGGCGCATTTCGTCGCCGGGCGCGACGGCGAGACGGTGACTTGGATAAAGAAGGGCATTGCCGAGCGGCCGGGAGCGATCTGGGTCTTTCGTCTGCTCGTCGCGGCTTACGGCAATCT
>DATFES010000181.1:0-2256 GCA_035250945.1 Alphaproteobacteria bacterium
CTTGAGCACTAACCGCAGCTTCTTGTCGTTCTTGATGAGCTGGAAGATCGCCGGCGCCACCTGTTTGCAGTAAGGGCAGCGATAATCGAAGAACTCGACCAGCGTCACGTCGCCGTTGGGATTGCCCGCCACGGGCGAGTCGGGATCGTTGAGCAGATCGTCCTTGCGCTGCGCGATCTGTACCTGGGCCTGTTTTTGCGCCTCGGCGCGCTGCCGGCGCTCGAGTCCCTGCACCGACTCGATGATCACTTCGGGATGGCGCAGTAGATAATCGCGGATCACTTGCTCGATGCGCTCGACTTCGGCCGGACTCATCCCGGAAGGCGGCGTGGAGCGGGGAGGCGTCGATTGCTGCGCCGGCGCGAGACCCGGGCAGATCGTGACCAAGGCGAGCGCGGCCAGGAAGGCGAGACGTAGAGGAACGGACACAGGAGAGTCCTTTTTCAAGAGACGGGCGGCCGGCGCGCCTGAAAGGCGCGGTACAGCTTTGCCGAGTTTGGTTAATTGTCCGATAACGAATGCGCGCCGACAAGGCGCGACATTTCATCGCGCCAGTAAAATCTCCGAGATATAACCGACCGTCGGCGGGACGCCCGGAGGCAAGGCGCCCGGCATGCCGCCGATCGCGATATATTCGATAGTCGCGCCATCCACCTTGACCGACGGCCAAAGCGCGCGGTGCAGCGCCGCCAGATCCACCTCCTCGACCCGCCAACGCCCGGCGGCGTCGCCGGTGGCCGCGGCGAGCGTGCGCCGCACGCCCTTGTCGGAAACGGCGTAGAGCGAATGGCTGGCGAGCGCCGCATTCGGCGCGCCGACGCCGGCGAGCGCGATATCGACGCGTCGCGCGTGCGCTGGAAAATCGCCTGTCGGGAACCATGACGATGGAGCGCCGTCAGAAATACCGATCTCGACCCGCAGTCCGCGATCGAGGCCAAGTCCGGCGCCGCCGCCGAAATGGCTCGGTTCGAGATACCACGCCCAACGAAGCTTGGGAGCCGCGGCGAGCGGGACATGGACAGGTCGCACGAGGAGCGCGCCTCGGGAAGCGTCGATCCGAAGCGCTCCGCGTCCGCCGAGATCGCTGAGGGCGAACCCGCCCTCGGGCGGTGCGTCCGCCACGACCCGCCATGGCGCATTCGGCAAATCGCCGCTGAAATCGGCGCCTGCCTGAAAGACGATGATCGATTCGCCGCTGCGGCGTAGTGCGACTTCGTCGGTTGCAGCAGGAGACGGCGGTTCGGCGACCGCCGCGCAGGCGCCGATCGGCAGCGCGAGTAGAACGACGATCGTCAGGGATTTCGCGCGCGACATCAGTTGCGTTCGCGCTGTGCGGCCTGCCTTATGTCCTGGGCCCGCAGCCACGCGGGCGAGCCCGCCGGCAGGGTGCGTTCGGCGCGCTCGGCGTGCGCCCGCGCCTCGGCTTTGCGATTTTGCAGCAATGCCCGCTCCGCTTGCGCCAACGCGGCCATACCGAGCTGTCCATCGCGGCCATAGGCGATGGTCAGCAGGCGCCACAGGCTGCCGTTGTCGCTCTCGTGCCGGCGCGCCAATTCGAGATTGGCGATCGCCGCCTTGGTCATCTTGGCGTCGTCGAATTCGAGTTGCGTCTGCGCCAAGGCGATGCGGATC
This sequence comes from Alphaproteobacteria bacterium, assembly GCA_035250945.1. Lineage (GTDB taxonomy): Bacteria > Pseudomonadota > Alphaproteobacteria > CACIAM-22H2 > CACIAM-22H2 > DATFES01. The sequence goes on from DATFES010000181.1 coordinate 1,633, forward strand.
AGCGCCGCATCGGGGAGCAGTTCGGCGGCGCGTTCGTAAAGCGGCAGCGCTTCCGCCGGCCTTCCGGCCTCGAACAGGATTTGCCCCTTGGTCTCGATGAAGTAGGCGTCGTTCGGCCGCTCGGCGATCAGCGAATCCATCTGCGCCAGGGCGCGGGGATAGTCGGGCTGGCGCGAGTAGGCCACGGCGCGCGCATAGCGCGCCTCGAGCGCGTTGTTGGTCTCGGGATAGATCTTCAAGGTGCGCGCGGGGTCAAGAAAACCATGTAGCTTGCCGCGCATGCGGGCGTGCATCTCGACGAATTCGCGCTTCGGCGGCACGTTCGAAAAACGCGATTGCGCGACGTGGTTGCGAACGAACTCGACGCGCTCGCGACTGATCGGGTGGGTGCGGACATACGGATCCTGGCGATTCTCCGTCAGCAGCTCCTGGTCGGCGAGGATGTCGAGGAACTCGGCCAATCCCGCCGCCGATTGGCCGGTCCGGTCGAGCAGATTGACCGCCGCCTGGTCGGCCGAACTTTCGAGTTCGCGGTTGTAACGAAGGATGCCGCGCTCGGCGCTCTGAAGGCCGCCGGCGATCACCGCCGCGCCGGCGTCGGCGCGGCCCGAGGCGACCGCCGCG
>DATFES010000184.1:0-2161 GCA_035250945.1 Alphaproteobacteria bacterium
CGCGGCGGTCAGGCTCGGCCGGTTCTGCGCGAAGTCGCCGGCGAAGCGCTACCGCCGACGAACTTCGTGCTGTTAGATCGCGCCGAACGCATGTGGATCACGGTCAGCACGCGCAAACGGCCGCGCGACCGCGGTTATCGGGCTGGATGCGACGACGGGTTCATCGTTTGCCTCGACCGGCACGGCGCGCGCGTGGTCGCCGACGGCTTGGCGTTCGCCAACGAGGTACAAGTCGATGTACGCGGCGAATTCCTCTACGTCAACGAGACATTCGGCCGCCGGATGCGCCGCTTTCGTATCGCCACGCATGGCGCGTTATCGAGCGGCGAGACCGTCGTCGAGTTCGGCCACGGCACGTTTCCAGACGGGCTCGCGCTCGATGCCGAAGGCGGCCTATGGGTAACGAGCATCGTCAGCAATCGCCTAATCCGCGTCGATCCGGACGGCCGCCAGACTTTGATGTTGGAAGACTCCGACCCGAAACATCTTGCTTGGGTCGAAGCCGCATACCACGCCGACGAGATCGGCCGCCCGCACCTCGACGCGATCAAGAGCCGAAAGCTCGGCAGTATCTCGAGTCTCGCTTTTGGCGGGCCCGACCTTCGCCTCGGCTACCTTGGATGTTTGTTGGGCGACCGCATTGCGCGCGTTCGCCTTCCGGTCGCTGGCGCGCCGCCGATCCACTGGATGTGGTGAGCGCGCGGTTCAAAGCCTGAGGTACTCGAGCTCGAGCGTCCGCGTCACCTTGCCGTCGAGCATGCGTCGGTAACTCAAGCGCAGTCCGCGGCTGGTCAGCGTACGCTCGTAGACCTGCTGCTCGAGCTGGCCATCCTCGGTCACCTCGACGAGATTGACCGTCAGGCTTCGGTCATGAAGCCGGGCCCACGAGGCGGGACCTCGCACCGGATCGCGCGAGCCCGCGCCGCGCCAAACGCCGCCGCGACCGCTTGGCTCGAAACGCATCGTCCGCTCGCGCGTCACGACCTTGCGCCGCGCGCCCTCGCTCTCGCCCTCGAAGCTCGACCAAGTGATGATGAACCCGCCGCTGTCCAGGGGTTGGATGTTTACGGTTGCGGCGCGATCGTCGACCGATCCGGGAACGCTGTGGCCGACCCACGCGCCCTGAAAATCCGCCAGTTTCGCCGGCGGATCGGCGGGCAGCGTCTGTCCGAACGCGGCCCCCGCGCCGATCAAGATCAATGCGAAGCTCGCGGCGGCGGCAAGACTACGCCGCGCAATCGATGGAATTTTCGTCATTTTGAATCCCCCGGCCGACCGAAGATCGTCGTCAAGCGTGGAGCGCATTTCCATGCGAGTCAATCATCGGCCGGCATGCGCCGCGCAGGCGCGGCTCGCAACCTCGGCGGCGGTCTTCTGCCGGCGATGATCGTCAGTTGGGAAATGCCGCATTGAGCTCGGCGATTTGCGCCGCCGTCAAGGGCCGTGCCTCGCGCCCGTGCAACATCAAGAACAGTCGCGCCGTCTCCTCGAGCTCCTCGGCGCTGTAGACCGCATCGTCCAGCGACTTCCCGGCGACGACCGGTCCATGGTTGGCCAAGAGCATGGCGTGGTTCTTCTTCGCGCATTCACGCACCGCATCGGCGAGCGCCATGTCGCCGGGCCGAAAGTAGGGGAGCAAGGGGAGTCGTCCGATGCGCATCACGTAATAGGCGGTAATCGGCGGCAGGACGTCATCGACGGCGGCGTGATGGAGACATGACACGGCGACGCAATTGGTCGAGTGAAGATGAACGATGGCCTGCGCGGCCGGCCGCTCCCGATATACCGCGAGATGCAGGAAGGCCTCCTTCGACGGCTTATCGCCGGAGACCAAACCACCCTCCCTTGACACTTTCGAGATACGGGCGGGATCGATCCGACCGAGGCACGAATTGGTCGGCGTGATCAGCACGCCGTCGTCCATTCGGACGCTGATATTGCCGGAACTGCCGTGGGCGTAGCGTCGTGCGTAAAGCGATTCGCCATGCATCGCGATGGCGTCGCGCAATTCGGCCTCGTTCATTGCAGTACCTCGAACGCATGGTCGAAAAAATCGGCATCGCCGAAATTGCCCGATTTCAGCGCCAAGCACAGCCTTTGTTCGTCGGTTGTCTGCGACCAGCAGACGCCCGGCGCGATCTCGGGGCCGATACGCAGCGCT
>DATFES010000194.1:0-2960 GCA_035250945.1 Alphaproteobacteria bacterium
CGACCATGGCGCCGATCATGATCGTCCACACGAACAGAAAGCGCGCCATTTCCTCGGTCCAGATGTAGTGTGGAATGATCGCGGTGAAGCGCGAGAAAATCTGCAGCGACACCGGGATCACCAGGATCCCCACCGAGAAAACGAGCAGCCACGACAGCAATGCGTTATAGAGCGCGGTGAATCTGCGCCAAAGGCCGACCCGGGCCGGCGTGACGCCGGTCATGTATTCCTCCTGATACGGGCGAAAGTCGGCCCGGAGCCATCGCCCCGGGCCGTGGCAACCGACGGGCGCGCCAGACTATTTGATCGCGTTGATCTTGTCGTAGATTGTATCGGCGCCGATCTCCTTGGCGTACGCCGCCATGACCGGGTCGACCATCTTTTTCATCTCGGCGCGGTCGGCGAAGGCCAGGCGCTTCAGCTTGCCGGCCTTCTCGAGCGCCTCGAGCTTCGCAGCGTCCTCGGAGGCCTCGATCTGGCGCCCATAGGCCCCAGCCTCCTTGCCTGCTCTGAGCACCACCTGCTGCAGATCCGCCGGCAGCGCCTTGAAGGTCTTGCCCGAGAAGCAGATCGGCCGGATCGTGATCGCATGCTCGGTCATCGCGAGGTTGGGGCCGACTTCATAGAACTTCATCTGCTCGACGCCCGCGGCCTCGTTTTCGCCGGCTTGGATCACGCCGTTTTGGATCGCGTTATAAACCTCGTTGTAGGCGATCACCGTCGGCGCCATTCCCGTCGCCGCGAAAGTCCGGCTCCATATCGGCGCCCCTTGGACGCGAACCTTCAGGCCCTTGAGGTCAGCGAGATTATGCACCGGCTTGTTGACGAAGATGTTGCGCACGCCGCCGCCGGCGTAGCCGATCAGCAAGACGTCGGCCTTCTGGGCGATCTCGTCGGCGATGGGCTTGAGTATGTCCTGGTCCAGCACCTTGTTCCAATGGGCGAGGTCGCGGAACAGGAACGGCGCGTCGATGAACGGCGCCGCTTTCGAGAAGGTCGACATGTGCGCCGGCGAGACGATGCCGTAGTCGACGGCGCGGCCCTGCGCCATGTACTCGAAATATTGCTTCTCGAGGCCAAGCGCGCTGTTCTTGTGCAGCACGAAATTGATCGGCTTGCCGTAGTATTGCTTGACCAGCTCTTCGAACTTGATCAGCGCCTTGGTGAAAGCGTGATCGTCGTTGAACTGGACGGCGCCATTCAGCGTCACCGTCTGCGCCCGGGCCGATTTGCGGAAGCCGAAGGTCGCGGCGGTGGTCGCGGCGGCGAGACCGGCCAGAACCTGTCTGCGTTTCATGATGGCGTTCCTCCCGTTATGATTCTCGATCGATTGCTTCGTCAGACCGCCGCCCCCGCTCGGTGATCGGCGCCCCACAACAAAAGCAAGCGAGCATACGCTGGCCGCCGCGCTTGGACAACCGAGCGGCAAGTGCCTGACGTTGCCCGAATTTTAGACACCCGCGGCAGGCGGAGGGCCGGTGACGCGATAGCGGTTCGAGGCGCCGGCGAGCAGCATTTCCGCCTCCCGTGTTATCCGCTCGACGATTTCGGCGGCAGGCGGAATGTCGGCGATCAGGTCGACGGCTTCGCCGGCGATCACCGCGGCGGTGTCGAAATCTCCAGCCTCGCGCGCCTTCGCATATCGGACCGCTTCTTCGTGTTGATGCTGCAACAATTCCGCCTCGCGTCCACGCCAACGCTCGCTGAATGCGTTCTGGAGAACGCGGCCGGCATAGGGCGCAGGCCATACGTTACGCCGCGCGATGTCGAACAGGATGCCGCGGATGGTGCGATCGCCGCTCGCCTCGACGATGCGCTGCTTCGCTGCAGCGAATCCCGCAGCTTCCATGCTGGCGTAGAAGCGTGTTCCTAGTAGCGCGCCATCCGCCCCGAGCATCAGCGCCGCGGCAAGGCCGCGGCCGTCGGCAATGCCACCCGCCGCCACGACCGGGACGCCTGCCGCGAGATCGACCACCGCCGGAACAAGTGGAAAAGTGCCGCGGGCGATGCCGTGGCCGCCGCCTTCGGCGCCTTGGGCGACCAAAACGTCGGCGCCGCTCGCGAGGGCCTCTTTCGCCTGCCCGAGCGTTTGCACCTGGCAAATGAGCAGTGCTCCCGAGCGCTTGATCTTTTCAGCGTGCGGTCGCACCTCGCCGAAGGAGAGCATGACCGCCGGGGGCCGCCGCTCCAGCGCCAGGTCGAGCAGGCGAGGCTGCTTCGCCATGCTCCATGTGATAAACCCGACGCCGACGCGCGCGTCGCCGGCGGCGTCCATCTCGCGCTTGAGCCAAGCCTCCTCGCCATAGCCGCCGCCGATCATCCCAAATGCGCCCGCCCGGCTTACCGCCGCCGCGAGGCGCCCGTCCGACACGAGGTCCATCGGCGCAAGCAGGATAGGATGCGCGATGCGGAGGAGCTCGGTCAGGCGCGTTGAGATCGGCATGGCCCATCAATACGCTATTCGTCCGAACGACGAAAGCGCGCCCACGGCCACTCTTGCTTGACCTTTGCAGTGACGGACCGCAAGATTTTCTTGCCCGCGCTCGGTTCGGCGGACCTTCAAAGACAGGGCGCGCTTGCGCATGTCGATCACCGGGGGAGACCAATGAAAAATCGATTCTCTATGCACAAGTCGCGGCAGGTTTTTCGGTCGACGATCATCGCCGCGAGTGCGGTGGCAATGGCGGGCGGCGCGGCATTCGGCCAGGCGCCGGAGATCAAGTTCGGCACGACCTCGCCGCCGGGCAATGTCCAGGAACTGTCGGCGCAGGAATTCGCCAAGCGCTTCAATCAAAAAGCGGCCGGCAAGGCGAAGCTCGAAGTGTTCCATTCGGGCCAGCTCGGCAGCGACAGCGAGATGTTGCAAAAATTGAAGATCGGCACGCTCGACATGTCGCAACCGTCGACCGCGACGTCGAGCGTAATGGCAGAATTCGGACTTTTCGATCTGCCGTACCTAG
>DATFES010000196.1:0-4700 GCA_035250945.1 Alphaproteobacteria bacterium
TGATAGAGGAAGGAGCCGCCATAAGTCCGCTGATCGAGCGGCCAACCGCAGGTGTGCACGACAAGGCCCGCCTGATGCTTCGCCGGGTCGACGTCCCACAGCTCCTTGAGGCCGAGGCCGAACGTCTGGGGATCGGCCGACGCGCGCAGGCCGAAGCGCTCGAAGAGCCGCTTGGTCAACGAGCCGCGGCAGCCCTCGGCGAATAATGTCTGCCGGCCGTGCAGCTCGACGCCGGGCTGATGGCCCGCGGTGGGCTTGCCGTCCTTGCCGATGCCCATGTCGCCGGTGGCGACGCCGATCACCCGACCGTCGTCGTAGAGTATTTCCGCGGCGGCGAAGCCGGCGTAGATTTCTACGCCGAGCGCCTCGGCCTCCGTGGCGAGCCAGCGGCAGAGATTACCGAGACTGATGATGTAATTGCCGCGGTTATGAAGTTGCGGAATCGTCGGCAGGTTGATCCCGGCCGACTCGGTCAACACCATGAAACGGTCGTGCGTTACGGGCGTGTCGAGCGGCGCGCCGCGCGTTTTCCAGTCGGGAAACAGTTCCGTCAGCGCGCGCGGTTCGAGCACTGCGCCTGATAGAATGTGCGCGCCGACTTCGGAGCCTTTGTCGATGACGCAGACGCTAACCTCGCGGCCGATTTCGGCGGCGAGTTGGCGCAGCCTTATCGCCGCCGCCAGGCCCGCCGGTCCGGCGCCGACGATGACCACGTCGTACTCCATTCTTTCGCGCGTCACGGTCGTTCTCCTTCCGCCGCGTTGACGGCGGTACGCGTCGTGTATACTCGAAGCGCGTGGGCGCATGCCATCGCCCGAAACGATACAGTCAGGCCGCCATGACCCCTGACGCGGCTTTGGCCGCTCTGCGCTGGCTCGCCGAAATGGGCGCCGACGAGCCGATCAGCGAGACGCCGGTAGATCGCTTCCTCGCCTCTACGCCTCGCGAAGCGCCGCGCCCGATTCCACCGGCTTCCGTCGGCCGCGCTATTTCCTCGGCCGGCGCGCCGCGCGCCGAGGCCGAGTTGAGCGCCCGCGAGTCGGCGGCCAAGGCGCGCACGCTCGCCGAGCTCGAATCGACGCTCGCCGGATTCGACGGCTGCGCCCTCAAGGCGACGGCCACGCGCCTGGTTTTCGCCGACGGCAACCCCAAGGCCCGCATCATGTTCGTCGGCGAGGCGCCCGGCGCCGACGAGGACCGCCAAGGCAAGCCGTTCGTCGGCGTCAGCGGCCAGCTCCTTGACCGGATGCTGTCGTGGATCGGCCTCGACCGCAGCACGGTCTATATCAGCAATATTCTTCCCTGGCGGCCGCCGGGCAATCGCGCTCCAACGCCGGCCGAAATCGCCATCTGCCTGCCGTTCATCGAACGCCACATCGAGCTGGTCGACCCCGCCATCCTGATCATGCTCGGGGGTACGGCCGCGAAGACGCTGCTTGGCACCGCGGAGGGCATCAACCGTCTCAGGGGGCGCTGGATGGACTATTCGAGCCAGGGACTGCCGCGACCCCTGCCCGCGCTCGCCACGTTCCATCCCGCCTACCTTCTCCGCCAACCGGCGCAAAAACGGGACGCCTGGCGAGATTTTCTTACGGTTAAGAATAAGCTCAAGACTGTCCTCTAACCTCCCGCCGGGACGGTAAATTAATGGTTATGCGCAAGATTTTACACGATTTCTTGGAACTTTTGGCACTTGCCTAGCGAGGGCTTCTCGCCTATCAAGTTGGGGTGATGAAGACCCGACTTGGGAAAATGTTCACAAGCCAGGTTTCTTCAGGGGTGTGCTTGGCGCACACCCTCGGGGGCACAATTCCAGCCGTCGCGGGCCTGCTATTCGCCGCCGCCTCGGCAATCGGCCCCGGCTCCGCCCTGGCGCAAGATCGCGATCCGACCCGCACGGCGGCCCTGCCGCGCGGCGGGCTTGCGCACGAGCGCGAGGTGGCGCTTCCGGCGATCCTTTCACCGACCGAGGTCGCCCGGTACCGGCGTATTTTCGCTTTCCAGTCGCGGGGCGACTGGGCGTCGGCGGATCGCGAAGCGGCTCGATTGTCGGATCGGCGTCTGGTCGGTCACATGTTGGCCGAGCGGTACCTGCATCGCGCCTATCGCTCGTCCTACGGCGAGCTGGCGCAGTGGATGCGGTTGTACCACGACCATCCCGACGCGCCGGCGATCCACGAACTCGCGCAGCGACGGGCGCCGCGCGGCGCTGCCCTGCAGGGCCCGACCGTCAGGTCAGCAGCATATGGAGGCTTGTCAGCCGACGATCTCGGGCCGCCGGCGGACCGCCCGCCGGTCGACGGACGCAAGATGTCGGATGGCGACGCCGGCCGAGCGGCGAGCGTTCGCGCCCAGATTCGCCGCGACATGCGTTCGGGCGATTTGGCCGATGCCGAGCGGATCGTCCGCGGCCGCGAAGCGGTGCGCGCATTGCCGCCGGCCGAGCAGGACCATTTCAAGGCGGCGATCGCCGCCGGTTTGTTCGCCCAAGGCGACACGAGGCGCGCGCTCGAGCTGGCCAGCGAGGCGGCGAGTCGCTCAGGCGCCGGCGTTCCGCGCGCGCACTGGATCGCCGGGCTCGCGCACTATCGCTTCGCGCAATACCTGCGCGCGGCCAGTCATTTCGAGGCGCTGGCGCGCGCGCCCGCCGCGCACGGATGGTCGATTTCCGCCGGCGCATTTTGGGCCGGACGGGCGTATCTGCAGGCCAAGCGCTTCGACAGCGTGAACTACTGGTTTTCGCGCGCCGCCGAGGAGCCGCGCACGTTCTACGGTTTGCTCGCCGCGCGGACCCTCGGCATCCAGCCAGCGCTCAATCTAGACGAACCGGCGCTGACCGAGGGCGACGTCGAGTTTTTGCAACGCTCCGCGGGCGGCAGTCGGGCGTTGGCGCTATTGCAAGTCGGCGAGGAAGGCCGCGCCGAGGCCGAATTGCGACGCCTGCCGAGCGAGGTCTCGGCGGGTCTCGCGCGCCCGCTGCTGGTCATCGCCATGCGCCACAACATGCCCGACCTTTCGGTTCGCCTCGGCCGCGAGCTGGCCGAACTCGATGGGCGCCCGCATGACGGCGCGCTCTACCCGATCCCGCGTTGGCGTCCGCAGCAAGGCTTCGAGATCGATCGCGCGCTTCTATTCGCCTTCGCGCGGCAGGAATCGGGATTCAACCCGCGCGCCGTCAGCCATGCCGGCGCACGCGGGCTGATGCAGCTCATGCCGCGAACCGCGAAATACGTGGCCGGCGGCGCGCGCGTCGACACCGGTCGCCTGTACGATCCCAACTACAATCTGTCGCTTGGCCAAGGCTATATCCGCTACCTGCTCGACAACGAAGTGGTCCAGGGCGACCTGATCCTACTGGCCGCCGCCTATAATGGCGGGCCGGGCAATCTGCAGCGCTGGCGCAAGCGCCCGGAGGTCGGCGGCCAGGCGCAAGACGACGCCCTCATGTTCATCGAGAGCCTGCCCGCGCCCGAGACGCGCCATTACATTACCCGCATTCTCTATCACTATTGGATGTACGCGATGCGGCTGGGTCAGCCCACGCCGTCGCTCGACGCGATTGCGGCGGGCGATTGGCCGACCTACATTTCGGTCGACGGGACGACCCGGAGCATCGCACGCAATGCCAAAGATTGACGAAAGCCGGCCCTTCCTTCCGGTCAACATCGCCGTCCTGACGATTTCCGACACCCGAACGTTCGCCGACGACAAATCGGGCAACACCTTGGTCGAGATGATCGAGCGCGACGGCCACAAGGTGGTGGCGCGCAAGATCGTCCGCGACGAGACGGCCGACATCGCCGCGCAGTTGCGCGCCTGGATCGCCGACGCGACGATCGACGTCGTCATCGCCACCGGCGGCACCGGAGTTACCGGGCGCGACGTGACGCCCGAGGCGTTCCAGTCGGTCTACGAGAAGGAGATCGGCGGGTTCGGCGAGCTGTTCCGGCAGATCAGCTACCAGAAGGTCGGCACCTCGACGATTCAGAGCCGCGCCACCGGCGGCGTCGCCGGGGGCACGTATCTGTTCGCGCTACCTGGCTCGCCGGGAGCGTGCCGCGACGGCTGGGACGAAATCCTGAAGTGGCAACTCGACAACCGGCATCGCCCCTGCAACCTGGTCGAGTTGATGCCGCGCCTGCTCGAGCACGTCGCGACGCGCCCCAAGGCGACGGCCTGACTTATTTGCGCCAGCGTGCAAGCGCCGCGCCATCGTCGATATCGTCGAGCGTTTCGATGAGGCGGACCCCGCGGCCATGCAGGCGTGGCAGATTGGCGAGCGTGTCGGCGAGCGCCGTGGCGCTCGACCATCGCACGCCGCGGAAAAGGTCGGGTAGCTGCGGCCCGCGCCGCAGCCCGACCAGCCAGTAGCCGCCGTCGGGCGCCGGCCCCAATACGACGTCGGCGCCAGCCAAGGCGCGAAACGCGGCAACGACGCGCGCCGCGGTGATATCGGGAATGTCGGAGCCGATTATGACCGCTGGTCCCGGCGGCGCCTCGCGCAACGCGCGCGCCATTCGCGCTCCAAGATCCCCCGGGCCTTGCGCGACGCGCTTGACGCCGCGCGCCGCGCGGACACCGCGGAAAGCGCGCCGATCGCCGGCCGCGCGATCGGGCGTGACGGCGAGGACGGTGCGCCAGCGAGCATCGCGCGCCAGTCGCGTGAGCAATCCGCCGAGCGCTTGGCGATAGAAGGCGAG
>DATFES010000204.1:0-3932 GCA_035250945.1 Alphaproteobacteria bacterium
CGTCGTCCGCTCATGCGGCCTTACAACCCGCTGCGCGACATGGTCGAACGCGTCGGCCAAGCGACGATCAATGTCCTCGGCCGCGCGCGCGATCTCGTCTCCTTTTTCGGCCTGACGGCGATCGTCTTCATGCGGGCGGCGATCCGTCCGCGGCGGCTACGTTTCATCTCACTGCTCAGCCACCTCGAGCGCGTGGGCCTCAACGCGTTGCCGATCGTCGGGCTGCTATCCTTCCTGATCGGTGTCGTTCTCGCCTACCAGGGCGCCGACCAGCTCCGGCAGTTCGGCGCCGAGATCTATACGGTCAACCTCCTCGGCGTGTCGGTGTTGCGCGAAATCGGCATCCTGATGACCGCCATCCTCGTCGCCGGCCGGTCGGGCAGCGCCTTTACCGCCGAGATCGGCATGATGAAGGTCAACGAGGAAGTCGCCGCGATGCAGACGATCGGCGTCGACCCGATGGAGGTCCTGGTCCTGCCCCGCGTGCTCGCGACGGTAATCGCGCTGCCGCTCCTCTGCTTCTACGCCAACATGATGTCGCTTCTCGGCGGCGCGATCATGTCGTATTTCGCGCTCGGCATCAGCGTCGAACAGTTTCTCGTCCGGCTCAAGGACGCGATCACGGTGTCGACGCTCTGGGTCGGCATGGTCAAGGCGCCTTTCTTCGCGTTCCTGATCGGCATGGTCGGTTGTTACGAAGGGCTCAAGGTCGAGGGCAGCGCCGAGAGCGTCGGCCGGCTGACGACCAAGGCGGTGGTGGAGGCGATTTTCCTGGTCATCGTCGCCGACGCCGGGTTTTCGATTCTTTTCTCCTACCTGGGCATTTGAACGATGGACGGCGACGGCCCGCAATCGCCGATCATCCGCCTCAAGGGGATCGTCACGCGCTTTGGAAGCAACGTGATCCACGACGGCCTCGATCTCGACATCAGGCGCGGCGAGATACTCGCCATCGTCGGCGGATCGGGAACCGGCAAGTCGGTGCTATTGCGCACCATCATCGGGCTTCGCCGTCCCGACGGCGGATCGATCGAAATTCTCGGGCATGACACCGCCGAGCTCGACGACCGCGGACGCGCGGCTCTGCGTAAACGCTGGGGGGTGTTGTTCCAGGGCGGCGCGTTGTTCAGTTCGCTGACCGTCGCGCAAAACATCCGCGTCCCGTTCAAGGAGCACGCCGGGCTGCCGGCCAAACTCGCCGGTGACCTCATCCGGATCAAAATTCAGATGGTTGGCCTGCCCGCCGAAGCCGGCGCCAAGTTCCCCTCCGAACTTTCGGGGGGCATGGTCAAGCGCGCCGGCCTGGCGCGCGCGCTGGCGCTCGATCCCGAGATCCTGTTCCTCGACGAGCCGACCGCCGGCCTCGATCCGATCGCCGCCTCGGCCTTCGACCAGCTCATCCGCGACCTGCAGCGAAGCCTGGGCCTCACCGTCGTGATGATAACGCACGACCTCGATACCCTGGCCGCCATCGCCGACCGCATTGCCGTTCTCGTCGACCGCCGTGTTAAAGTCGGCGCGATGGAAGAGTTGCTCGCCGACCCGCATCCCTGGATCCACGATTATTTCGCCGGCCCGCGCGGACGCGCGGCGGCCCGGGCGCATGGCGTCGGGGCGCGATAACGAATGGAGACGCGCGCCAGCTACATCCTGGTCGGAACCTTTGTCCTATCGATCATCGCCGGGCTGTTCGCCTTCGTGTTGTGGCTTGCCAAGGTCGAACTGAAAGACGAGCGAATCTATTACTATATTTACTTCCCCGGTTCCGTGAGCGGATTGCAGGTCGGCGCGCCGGTGCAATTTCGCGGCGTACCGGTGGGCACCGTCACCAATATCGACATCGACGCCGAAAACGTCGAGCTGATCGAGGTCACGGTGGCGGTCAGAGCCGGCACGCCAATCAAAACCGACTCGGTCGCTTCTCTCCAAGCCCAGGGGATAACCGGCCTGAGCTTCATCCAGCTCTCCGGCGGAACGCAGGGCGCCGAACCGCTCACGCCCCGGCCGGGCAAGCGGCGCGCCGTCATACCTTCGACGCCATCGACGCTCGAGAAATTCTTCGAGAGCGCGCCCGATCTGATTTCGCGCATCGGCGAGGTGGCGGTGCGCGTCGCAGCGCTGCTGAATGACGAAAATCTTCGGCATATCGATTCGATTATCGACAACCTCGACCGCACGACCGCGGCGCTGGCCGTTACGATGCTCGACGTGCCGAAGACGATCGACGACACGCAAGCGACGATCGCCGATGCGCGCGCCTTGATCGGCGATCTGCGCGGGAGCACCGCGAAGCTCGACGCATTGCTGGTCGATCTGCGCGGATTGTCGCAACGCGTCGGCGGCAACGTCGATCGCTTGGGCGCCAGCGGCGATCGGACCCTGGGCGAGATCGGCGTCACGGCGCGCTCGCTGCAACGGACCGCGGCCGAAATCGAAAAACTCGTCGCCGAGACCCGGGCGCCGCTCCGCGATTTCTCGCAGACCGGCCTCTACGAGTTGAACCAGTTCCTGGCCGAGGCGCGCGTCCTGATCGCGGCCCTGACCCGCATCGCCACCAACCTCGAGCGCGATCCGGCGCGCTATCTCTTCGGCGATCAACAGAAGGGCTTCGAAGCCAAATGATGTCGCGTCGTGCAGCGCTCGCGCGGACGTTCGCTCTGGCGTCGGTATCGGCGCTGGCCGGCTGCCAGGTCCCCGGAACGGGCGATCCGCCGCAGCTCTATACGCTGACTCCGAAAAGCACCTTTGCCGCCGATCTTCCGACCGTCGAGTGGCAGCTCATCGTCGAGACGCCGGTGGCCGCCGCGGGCCTCAGCACAAGCCGGATCGCGCTGCAGCGCTCGCCGTTGCAGCTCGACTATTACGCCCGGGCCAATTGGACGGACTCGGCGCCGCTGATGGTGCAAACGCTGCTGATCGAGTCGTTCGAGAACAGCAAGCGAATCGTCGCGGTCAGCCGCGAGTCGACCAACCTGCGCGCCGATTACGTCCTCAAGACGGACCTGCGCGAATTCCAGGCCGAGTACGACGGCGGCGGCCCGCCGCTGGTCCGTATCCGGCTCACCGGCAAGCTGGTGCGGTTGCCCGAGCGGGCCATCATCGCCAGCCGGAGCTCCGAGCTGTCGCTTCGCGCCGCCAGCAGCGACATGCAGAGCATCGTCGGCGCGTTCGACGAGGCGCTCGGCAAGGTATTGCGCGAACAGGTCGAATGGACGCTGCGCGCTCCGGCCACCACACGTCGCCATCAATCGGTTTCCGGTTGAGGCGCTCAATAGAAGCTGTCGAAGTGGATCCGCGAATCCGGCACGCCGCCTCGGCGCAGGACGGCGATGCTCGCCTCGACCATCGGCGGCGGTCCGGCGACGAACGTCTCGGCCGCCGCGATGATCGCCCCGCCGTCGCGCTCGACCGCTTCATGCACCATGCCGCGCAGTCCGGGCCAAATCCCGGGTTCGATGTCGTCGGCGGCCGATAGGACAATGCGGTAGTCGATCGACGCTCGCGCGGCGCCGAGATCGGCGAAACAACCGAGATCGACGATATCCTCCGGACGCCGCGCGCCATAGAATAACGTCGCCCGCCGGCCGATCGCGTCGGGTCGTCGCAATGCCGCGCGGAGAATCGACACCATCGGCGACAGGCCCGAGCCGCCGGCGATGCAGACCACCGGCGACGCGGTGTCGGGTGCGAGAAACGCGTGCCCGAACGGTCCGTCAAGTTCGATCGGCAGGTCGGCTCGCGGCGCATCGAACAGCGCCTGGCTTGCCGCTCCGCCAGGCTTGCGTTTGACGATGAACTGCCAAACCCCCTCGGAATTGGCGAGGTTGGCCATCGAATAGGCGCGCCAACCTGGAACTCCGGGCAGCGCCAGAAGCGCGTACTGGCCGGGAAGGAATTCGGCGCCGCCTTCGGCGTGCAGCTCGAACTCCCAT
>DATFES010000212.1:0-6732 GCA_035250945.1 Alphaproteobacteria bacterium
GTCCCCGGCCGGTGGCAGCGAGAAAATCGACGAAGCGCGCCCAGTTCATGCGATGGCGCGGCAGCGCCTGGTTGATCAGCAGCAGCAGCGCGGTCGCGTAGAACGGCGCCAGCGCCTCGCGAGTCTCGTAAACCATGAAGAAAACCAGCACCGCGAATACGACGATGTAATACCAGCCCTCCTTGAGCGCGGCGCCGAGGCGCGGCAACTCGTCGGCGCGCATGCCGCGCAGCCCCGCCCGCGCGGCGTAGGCGTCGATCTGGATCATCAGGCCGAAATAGAACAATACCGCCGGGATGGCGGCGGCGAGCGCGATCTCCCCGTACGGCCGGCCGAGGAACGACGCCATGACGAAGGCGGTCGAGCCCATCACCGGCGGCATGAGCACCGCGCCGGTCGAAGCGACCGCTTCGACCGCTCCGGCGTATTGCGGCGAGAATCCGGTGCGCTTCATCGCCGGGATGGTGACCACGCCGCTCGAGATCACGTTCGAAATGACGCTGCCGCTGATCGAGCCTTGCAGCGCGCTCGAAATGACGCCGACTTGCGCCGCTCCGCCGCGGATGTGGCCGACCAGCGCGAAGGCGACGTCGTTGAAGAACTTGCCGCCGCCGGTATGGTTGAGCGCCACGCCGAAGACGATGAACCCGACGACGATCTCGCCGAACGCTTTCATCGGAATTCCGAACGAGCTTTCGGCGCTGATGATGTGGTAGGCGACCGTATCGGTGAAGTCTTGCGGCAACCCGGCGATCGGGCCAGGCATCTTGTCGGCGAAGACCGGGTAGAAGGCGAAGAGCAGAATTATGACGGTGATCGTCCACCCGGCCGTCCGCCGGACCGCCTCGATGACCAACAGACAATAGATTCCGCTTATGGCGATGGCGGCCGCTGGCGCGCCGTATTCCCAGCCCTCGTTCAAGATGCGCTGGCTGTTCCAGGCGAAGTAAACACCCGCCGCCAGCGCAAGACACGCCAGCGCAAGATCGTATGTCGGCGCCGGGCGGCGCACGAGACTCGGCGCGGCGGGATACGAGACAAACACGATCGGCAAGATGAGCGCCGCCATCAAGTACAGATAGCGGTTCTCGATGAACACGATTCCAACGAAAAGTTGCAGATTGAGCAGTTGATTGACGACGATCAGCGTGGCGACGACGATGAGCGCGCAACTCAAAGCGAGCCGCCAGCCCGACAGCCGGCGATACGGCAGTTCCTCGACCATCATCTCGCTGGCCGCTACGCCGCCAGCCTTACCAGCGCCGCCGGGCGCCAGTAGTGCGTCCGCCATTCGCCGCCTCCCTACCGATCCGGACGGCGGGCGAGGCGCCGCGGGTCGGGATTTTTTCTTCGTATATTAGCGATGGTTAATTCCCATCGCCGCGGACCGCAAACCGCGCGCGCGAGCATAGCATCGTGCCGGTGAGCCGTTAACCGCAAAGCTCGTCCGGGTTCGGCGGAATGGCTCAGTCGATCGGCGCCTGTTGGAGCGCGGCGCACGCCATTTCGCGCAGCCGGCGTTTGAGCACCTTTCCGGTCGGACTCGCCGGAAGGCTTTCGAGGATGACGATTTCGCTGGGCCGCTTGTAGGCCGCAAGCTGACCGGCGGCGTGACGGCCGAGATCCTCGATACCGGCGGAGCTGCCGGGTCGAAGCTGGATGAACGCGACGACCTCCTCGTTGCCCTCGACCGGCCGGCCGACCACCGCGCATTGCGTCACGTCCGGATGGCTGGCGAACGCCGCCTCGACGTCGGGCGGATAGACGTTGAAGCCCGACCGGATGATCAGCTCGCGCGTCCGCCCGACGATATGGATGGATCCCGACGGATCGACGCGCGCCAGATCGCCGGTATTGAGCCAGCCATCATTGCCGAGGACCTCGGCCGTCGCGTGCGGGTCGCGAAAATAGCCCTTCATCACGTTGGGGCCGCGGACCCAGAGTTGGCCGACCTCACCCGCTTCGACGGCGGCGCCAGTCTCGGCGTCCCGCAGTTCGATGGCGATGCCCGGGATCGGCGGACCGGTGGAGCTGTCGCGCTTGGGGTCGTCCATACGGGTCTGCGACACCGTCGGCGCGCATTCGGTAAGGCCGTACCCGTTGTGCAGCGGCACGCCGAAGGCCTTCTCGACGCGCCCTTTGAGCGCCGGATCGAGCGGCGAACCGCCCGCCGAGATATAGCGGATCTTCGGCAGCCGTAACGCCTTCCGATGGGTAGACAGGTGCTCAAGAATACGCGCGTACATCGCCGGGACCCCTTGGAACACCGTGATTCCTTCGCCCAGCGCCGCGATCGCAGCGCTGGCCGAAAAGCGCGCGACCAAATCGATCGACGCGCCCGCCTGCATCGTCGCCAGCAACATCGAGGCGAGGCCGAAGACGTGCGATATCGGCAGCGCGCCATAGACCCGGTCGGCGGGGGAAATCTCCCGCAGCCGCGCCGAGGTTGCGGCGATGAACAACAGGTTGCGCTGAGTCAGCATCACCGCCTTCGGCGTGCCGGTGGTGCCCGATGTATAGATGAGGGCAGCGACGCCATCGTGCGGGTCGCGAGGCGCCGGCTCGGCGGTAGCCCGTGGCCGACCAACCGCAGCGACACCGCCGAGGACCGGCGGCCCCTGCTCCTCGGCCGCAAAACGCCGCCGATGCGCCTCGGCATCGGCCGACGCTTCGGTGGTGAATGCAATGAAGCGCGGGTCCGCGTGCGCGGCGATCGCATCGATTTCGCCGGGCGCCAACCGCGCATTGACGGCGGCGGCCCAAGCGCCGCGGCGCACGGCGGCAAAGATCAAGGCGACGAGCGCACGGCAGTTCTCATTGACGATCAAGACACGATCGCCGGGGCCGACCTGATGCTCCGCCAGCCATGCTTCCGCCTCGCCGACCGCCTGGTCGAGCGCGGCGAACGTCCACATTACGCTGCCTTCGCGGAGCGCCGGCGCGTGCGGCGTCGCGCGCGCCCACCGCGACGGCAACTCGGCGATCGTGCGCGGCAGGGGCGGTGGAATTTTACCGTCATCGCTCATGGTCGCGGGTCGCCAGCTCCGTGCCGCCGCCAGAAAACTTTTGCCACGAACCTTTTCACCCCGTAACTTCACGGTCAAGCTGGGAGCGGCGAAAACGCAGCATCGTCGCGGCGAATGAACCGCGACGCGACAGGGAAACGCATGGCTCAGAAGGTGATCATTTCCTGCGCGCTCACCGGCAGCGGCGACACGGTCGACAAGAATCCCGCCGTCCCGGTGACGCCGGAGCAGATCGCCCGTTCGGCGCTCGACGCGCGTTCCGCCGGCGCCGCCATCGTCCATATCCACGTCCGCGATCCAAGCACCGGAAAAGCCAGCCGCGACCCGGCGCTTTATCGCGAAGTGGTGGCACGCATCGGTGACGCCGGAAGCGATGTCATCGTTAACCTGACGACCGGCGCCGGCGCGCGGTTCGTGCCGGGCGACAACGATCCGCGCACGCCGGCGGCCGGAACGACGTTGACCACGCCCAACGAGCGTGTCGCCCACGTCGAGGAGTTGCGCCCCGAAATCTGCAGTCTCGATATGGGCAGCATGAACTTCGGCCAGCACGTCTTCGTCAATACCCCACAGCATCTTCAGGTCATGGCGCGCGCGGCGAAGGCCGCCGGCGTCAAGCCGGAGCTCGAAGTGTTCGAGGCGGGGCATATCCGCCTTGCGCGGCACATGATCGAGCAAGGCGACATCGCGGCGCCGGCGCTGTTCCAGATCTGTCTTGGAATTCCGTGGGGCGCGCCGGCCGACCCGGCGTCGATGACGTACATGCGCGATCAGCTTCCGCCGGGCAGCCGATGGGCCGCCTTCGGAATTTCGAGCCAGCAGTTTCCGATGGTGGCACAAGCCGTGTTGCTCGGCGGCCATGTACGAGTCGGCCTCGAGGACAACCTCTATCTCGAGCGCGGCGTGCTCGCGCCGAGCAACGCAGCGCTCGTCGAGAAGGCCGCCAAGATCGTCACGCTGCTCGGCGCCAGCGTCGCCAATCCGGCCGAGGCGCGCGATATCCTCGATCTGCCGCGGCGCTGAGCTCCGCTCGATGATCACGGCCGATCTGCGCGGCAAGACCATGCTGGTGACGGGCGGCGCGTCGGGCATCGGCCTCGCGGCGGCCGAGTTGTTCGCCCGGTGCGGCGCCAAGGTGGCGTTGAATCATCTGCCGGACGACCCGCGCGGATCGGCGGAAATCGCCCGAATGCGCGCATCGGGGCTCGACGTGATCGCGGCGCCGGGAGATGTCGGCGATCCTCCCGCCGTGCGACAGATGGTTGCTGCTGCAGTGCAGGCGTTGGGCAGGCTGGACTTCCTGCTCAATAACGCCGGCACGCCGGGCGCCGAGACGCCGTTCGATCCCAAGGATCTGTCGGCGATGAGCGAGCCGTTATGGCAGCGCCTCCTCGGCGTCAACCTGCTTGGGCCCTTTCGCTGCGTCGAAGCGGCGGCGCCGCACCTGCGGTCGGCGCGGGGGGCAATCGTGAACACCGCATCGATCGCCGGTCTCGGCGGCCAGGCCAGCAGCATGGCCTACGCGGCGGCCAAAGCGGCGTTGATCAACCTTACGCGCAATCTCGCCCGCGCGCTGGCTCCCGAGGTGCGGATCAATGCCGTCGCGCCGGGGCTGGTCGATTCGCCATGGACCAAACAATGGCCGCAAGACCGCAAGGAAGCGTCGATCGCCAATACCATGCTCAAACGCATGTGCGCACCCGACGATGTCGCCGAGGCGATGCTCTATCTCTGCGCCGGCGCGGCCTTCGTCACCGGGCATACGCTGGTCGTCGACGGCGGTCGTTCATTGTGAGACGACTATGAACGCCGCCCAAGCCCTGGTCGCCACGCTGCGCCATCACGGCGTCGATCGCGCGTTTTGCGTGCCGGGCGAAAGCTATCTGCCCGTTCTCGATGCCCTGGGCGAGCAATCGGCGATCCAGCTCGTCACCTGCAGGCACGAGAGCGGCGCCGGGTACATGGCCGTCGCCGACGCCAAGCTCACCGGCAGACCGGGAATCGTCCTCGTCAGTCGCGGCCCCGGAGCGACCAATGCGTCGATCGCCGTGCACACCGCCGAGCAGGACGGCGTGCCGCTGCTCCTGTTCGTCGGCCAGGTGCCGCGCCGCGACATCGGCCGCGGCGCGTTTCAGGAAATCGACTACGCGCGCATGTTCGGCGGCATCGCCAAGCGGATCATTCTGGCCGACAATCCGGAACGGATGTCGGCCGACGTCGCCGAAGCGCTGCGCACCGCGCGCCAAGGGACTCCGGGGCCGGTGATCGTCGTGCTTCCCGAGGACGTCCTTCCCGAGCCCAGTCGCGGCGCGATCGTCTCCGCCCGGGCGAATGACATGCCGTCGCCGGAGCGCGGAAAGATCGACGCCATCGCCGCCGCCGTGCGCAGCGCCGAGCGGCCGCTGATCATCGCCGGTGGCGCGGTTTCGAGCCGCGAGGGCCGCGCGGCGCTGAAACGGGCCTCCGAGGCATTGGCGATTCCGGTCGTGCCGACATTCAAGCGGCAGGATCTGTTCCCCAACACCCATCCGAACTACGGCGGATATCTCGGCTTCAAGATCCCGAAGACGCAGGTCGATCTGCTCCAAGAGTCGGACATGATCCTCGCCGTCGGAACACGGCTCGGCGACGTGACGACACAGGGCTACACGTTTCCCGCCGCCCCACGTCCGCGGCAAACTTTGATTCATGTCCATGGCGACCCGGCGGTGGTCGGACGCGTTTATCGGACCGACCACGCGGTTGTCGGCGATCCCGTGGCGTTCCTCGAGCAACTCGCAACGATCCGCCTCAACCCGACCGCGAGGCGCGAGGCATGGCGCGCGCGCCTGCATGCGCGGGTCGAAGACGTGATGCAGTGGCGCGCGCCCGACGCGCCGGCCGATGGCGTGGTTTTCGGCGAGATCGTCGCGGCGCTCAAGCAACGCCTCGCGCCTGACGCGATCCTGATAACCGATGCGGGGAATTTTTCGACCTGGGTGCACCGCTACTTTCCCTTCGGCGAGCGGAATGTCTTGATCGGCGCGGTCTCGGGCGCCATGGGCATGGGCGTGCCCGCGGCGGTCGCCGCCGGCATGCGGGCACCTGGCCGCCAGATCGTCAGCTTCGTCGGCGACGGCGGATTCCTCATGACGGGAAACGAACTCGCCACCGCGGTTCAGTATCGTGTCCCGGTGCGGCTTTTCGTCTCCAACAATCGCAGCTACGGCACCATTCGCATGCACCAGGAGAAATACTTTCCCGGACGTGTCGTCGCCACCGAGCTGGTCAACCCCGATTTCGCCAGGCTCGCCGAGGCGTTCGGCGCGCGCGGCATGTCGATCGGCGATGCGAGCGAGGTCGCCGCGGTCGTCGATGCGGCGTTGCGCCACGACGGGCCGGTGGTCGTCGATGTGCGCACCAGCCTGCATCATATTTCCTCCTACGCCACCATCGACGATCTGCGAGCGTTTTCCGGATGAATCCGGTCACGCTGATCACCGGCGCCTCGCGCGGCATCGGGCTCGGCATCGCCCGGCGCTTGGCGCGCGACGGCCATCGGGTGGTCAACCTCTCGCGCTCGAAACCTCCGGCGGATTTTCCCGGCATCAGCTACGCCGTCGACCTCGCCGACGCCGACGCCGCAGGGCGCGCGCTCGCCTCGACGGCGCAAGAGCACGCTGTCGACAACCTGATCAACAATGCGGCGCTGATCCGCGTCGGCGCG
>DATFES010000213.1:0-2268 GCA_035250945.1 Alphaproteobacteria bacterium
CCGCAACCTGCTGCTCAAAGTCGACGAGCTCGAGCTGTCGGTGCGTTCGGCCAACTGCCTCAAGAACGACAACATCATCTACATCGGCGATCTGGTGCAGAAGACCGAAGCCGAAATGCTGCGCACACCCAATTTTGGCCGCAAGTCGCTCAACGAAATCAAGGAGGTGCTGGCCTCGATGGGGCTCCATCTTGGCATGCACATTCCGAACTGGCCGCCGGAGAACATCGAGGACTTGGCCAAGAAGCTCGAAGAGCCGTACTGAGCGAACCGCCGGCCGAACGGGGAGGAGAGCACGACATGCGTCACGGCGTAAGCGGCCGGAAACTCGGCCGCACCACCAGCCACCGCAAGGCGACGTTCGCCAACATGGCGGCGGCGCTGATTCGCCACGAGCAGATCGCGACGACTTTGCCGAAGGCAAAGGAGCTACGGCCGTTCGTCGACAAGCTCATTACGCTCGGCAAGCGCGGCGGTCTGCACGCCCGCCGCCAGGCGCTGTCGGTTCTGCGCGACGCCGAACTGACCAGGAAGCTGTTCGGACCGCTCGCCGAGCGCTACAAGGAGCGCAAGGGCGGGTACACACGGGTCCTGCGCGCCGGGCACCGCTACGGCGACGCCGCCGACATGGCGGTCATCGAGCTCGTCGATCGCGACCCGGCGGCCAAGGGCCTCGGCGACCGGCCGGAGAAGAAGGCGGACGAAGGGGCCGAGCAGGCGGCGGCCTGACGCGCGCCGCGATACGCCCGTGCGGTGATGGGGCAGCCGGCAGAATCGGGCTGCCCCTTTTCGTTTCGCCGGCGGCACCCCTAGAATATCGAGCTTTGCGACTCCGTATCCTCATGCACGGACGCGCGCCTCGCAGCCATCTCGGCTCCTGCGCGCGCGCGGCAGCCTTGGCGCTCTGTGCGACGCTGGTCAGCCCCCACGCGGCGGCGCAGGGTCCGGCCGACAAGCGCCCGCCCGTTTCGCGTGCGGGGGCGCAGCTCTCCTACGCGCCGCTCGTCAAGCGTACGGCTCCGGCGGTCGTCAACATTTACACCAAGCGCACGGTCCGCACGTTGCCGTCGCCTCTGTTCAACGATCCGTTCTTCCGCCGCTTCTTCGGCGACCAGTTTCCGGGCGGCGGATCGGAGCGGGTGCAGAACTCGCTCGGCTCGGGCGTCATCGTCGACTCCAAGGGCGTCATCGTCACCAACAACCACGTCATCAAGGGGGCGGACGAGATCACCGTGGTCCTCGCCGACCGCCGCGAGTTCGAGGCGACCGTTTTGCGCGCCGACGAGCGGACCGACCTTGCGATCTTGCGCATCGACGCCGGCGGGGAGGCGCTGCCCCGCATCGAGTTGCGCAATTCCGATGAAGTCGAGGTCGGCGATCTGGTGCTCGCCATTGGCAATCCCTTCGGCGTTGGCCAGACGGTGACCAGCGGGATCGTTTCGGCGGTCGCCCGGACGACGGTCGGCATCGCCGATTTCCGCTTCTTTATTCAGACCGACGCGGCGATCAATCCCGGCAACTCCGGCGGCGCGCTGGTCGCCATGGACGGAGGGCTGATCGGCATCAACACGGCAATCTACTCGCGCGACGGCGGCTCGAACGGTATCGGATTCGCCATTCCATCCAACATGGTGCGAACCGTGCTGGCCGGAGTCGGCACGGGGGCGCGTATCGTCCGACCGTGGTTCGGCGCCGACGGCCAGACGGTGACCTCGGACGTGGCCGCGTCGCTCGGCCTCGGCCGGCCGCGCGGCGTGCTGGTGAGCGAAGTCTATCCCGGTAGCCCCGCCGCCCGGGCCGGCGTCGAGCGCGGCGACGTGATCGTCGCGATCGACGGGGTCGACATCGACGACGAGCCGTCGCTGCGGTTTCGCATCGCGACGCGTGAAATCGGCGTGCCGGCGCGATTCACGCTGTGGCGCAACGGACGTCAGCGCGATATCCACGCGGCGCTTATCGCGCCGCCCGAGACGCCGCCGCGCGACGTGACGCCGCTGCGGGGCAGCCACCCGCTCGCCGGCGCAACGCTCGCCAATCTCTCGCCCGCGCTTGCCGACGAGATCGGTTACGACGGGTCGCCGCGCGGCGTCATCGTCCTCGAGATCCGCCGGGGCAGTGCCGCGCAGACGATCCGGCTGGCCCCCGGCGACGTCCTGCTCAAGATCAACGAGCGCGATCTGCGTTCGGTGGACGACGTGCAGCGCGCAATCCAGCGCGACGGGTTGCCGTGGCGCATGCGGATTCGCCGCGGCGAGCGCGTGCTCAATT
>DATFES010000232.1:0-4686 GCA_035250945.1 Alphaproteobacteria bacterium
TTCGATGCGTTCGATCGAGATCATTCCGGAGTTCCTCTACGATGCGCCCGAACAGGTCGTCGACCTCTTCGCCCGCATGTGGCCGATGGATTTCGCCTTCTACCCGGCGATGGTCCACGACGCGCTCGTCGAGACGCTGCATATCGCCACGCTCGGCACCATCCTGTCCATGGGCCTGGCGCTGCCGGTCGGTCTGATGGCGGCGCGCAACGTGACGCCAATTCCCGCGCTCAATTATCTCGCCAAGTTGATCCTCGTGTCGTCGCGCTCGGTCAATTCGCTGGTCTGGGCGCTGCTGTTCGTCGCCGTGTTCGGACCTGGCGCGCTGGCCGGCACGCTCGCCATCGCCTTCCGCTCGATCGGCTTCGTCGGCAAGCTGTTCGGCGAGGCGCTCGAAGAGGCCAATCGCGGCTCGGTCGAGGCGCTGGAAGCGGCGGGCGCGCCGTGGCTGTCGGTGATGCTCAAGGCCTATTGGCCGCAGGTGCAGCCGGCCTTTTACTCGATCGCGCTCTTCCGCTGGGACATCAATATTCGCGAATCGGCCGTCCTTGGACTGGTCGGCGCCGGCGGCATCGGCGTGGCGCTCGATGCGGCGCTCAATCTACTCTATTGGGACCAGGTGGCCGTGGTTCTGCTGACGATCTTCACGGTCGTCATCCTCACCGAAATCGGCGTCACTTACATTCGCCGCAACGTAATCTGACGGCGGATCGAAAAACCGACGGAGGCCGGGTATGGCATTCCTTTCCGAACTCCCGGAACGGGCGACGCTGCTCGACGTGTTCGGCGCCTTTCCGCGCGCGGCGAAGCCGCTGCTCGAGTATCACGAAGCGGTCCTGCGCGGCCCCTCGCCGCTTAGCGTGCGCGACCGCGAGTTGATCGCCGCCTACGTTTCGGCGCTCAATGCATGCGAGTACTGCATCGGCGTGCATGCCGCCACGGCCGCGGCGTTCGGGCTGCCCGCGGCGACGATCGCGGCGCTGACCGAGGACGTCGAGAGCGCGCCGGTCGACGAGCGGCTGAAACCGATCCTGGCCTATGTCCGCAAGTTGACGCGCCAACCGGCGCGAATGACCGAGGCGGACGCGGCGGCGGTCTTGGCCGCCGGCTGGGACGCCAATGCGCTTCACGACGCGGCGGCGATCTGCGGCCTCTTCAACCTCATGAACCGGTTGGTCATGGGACTTGGGCTCGAGGCCGATGCGTCGTATTTCGACGCCGCGTCGAAGCGGCTGGCAAGCGCCGACGGTTACCGCGCGATCGTGACGCTGCTCAAGCTGTGAGCCGCGATTAATCTTAAATTGTGTTTACCAGGCCGCGATTTGTCACACTTTTTACGCGCACGATAACCCGGCTGCCGTATCACTTCGTGGTATGATGGCGCGACGATTCGTTGCGTGAGCATCGAGCAAGGAGCATTCGCACATGACTAAACTTTCGCGCGCGACGGCAGGTCTGTTGGGAGCGACCGCGCTCTCGCTCGCCTTCGCCGTAGCGCCGGTGTCGTTCGATCCCGCTTCGGGCAGATTCGCCAGCGTGACGGCTGACGCGCGAGGCGGCGGCAATGGCGGCGACAACGGCAACGCCGGCGGCAATGGCCAGGCTAACGGTCACGGCAATGGCGGCGCGGCTGTCGATGGCGGCCGGGGCGGTCCCGGAAACGGTTATGGCCGCGACAACGCGCCAGGCCAGGTCGGCAAGTCGGATTTCGGCCAGTCGACAGCGGACCAGGCGCGTGGCCGCGGGCAAGGCAACGCCTTCGGTCATTCGACCAGCGAAACGGCGTATGGCAAATCGAACCACGGCGCGCTCGCCAGCGCGCTCGGATCGCTCAACGCGGCGCATGCCTTGTCGAAGGGCAACACGCCGCCGGCGTCGCCGAATTCGGTGGTCGGCCAGCTCGCCGCCTATCGCGACTCCATGAACGCGGCGATCGCGGCTACGACGCAGGAAGAGCGCGACGTGGCGCTCCAGGAGGCCGAAGCCTCGCTGCAGGCGGCGGCCAACAAGGACGTCACCGACGAGACGCGCAGCGCGGTGAACGACATGCTCGGCATCGACACCGCCGCGCTCGATAGCCCGCCGGGAACGCAATAGTCGGACGGTTGGTACCTCTCGCACTTCGGCGCGCGGGCATGTCTCCCGTGCGCCGTTTTCTTTCGTATGATCAGCCGCGCTGACGGAGATCGGCGCGCAACGCCTCGACGGTGGCCGAGGATAAATTCGCCTCCGCCTCCAACCGTTTGCTCTTGCGATATTGAAAAAGCGCCGCGCGCGTGGCCGGCCCCATCCGTCCGTCGATCGCCCCCGGATCGCTCCCCGTCGTGCTGAGCGCATATTGCACGAAGCGCACGATCGCCTCGTCGGGTATGCGCGCCGGAGTCATCGGCTTTATCGAAGGCGCCGGATACGCCTTGGCGGCGGCGATTTCTTCTTCCGTCATCTTCGCCTCGAGCGCCGTGCGATAACGCGTTGCTTCGCGCTGATTGGCCCGCTCGGCGGCGCTGAGCCAGCGATGCGCCTCGGCGATGTCGCGCCGCACGCCGCTGCCCGCCACGTAGATGAGCCCCAGTGCGAACGCGGAATCGGCGTGGCCGCGCTCGGCGGCGCGGCGATACCATACCGCCGCCCAAGCCGGTTCCTTGGCTACGCCGCGACCCTCGGCATAGATCGCAGCCAGCGCATGGGCGGCCAGCGGATGACCGCCTTCGCCCGCGCGTCCGAGCCACATCACGGCGCGCGCCGTATCGTATGCCGACAGATCCTGACGGGCGTGGGTGATACCCAAGATGTATTGCGCGTCGACATGACCGCGCTCGGCGGCCGACTCAAGCAATTCGGCGGCGCGCCGCTCGTCCTTGGCCACGCCATCGCCGTTGAGGTGACGTACCCCGAGACGATAGGCCGCCTCGGGGCTGAGGCGCGGTTCTGCGGGCGCCGTCGCCGGCTGTGCCGGCGGCGGTGTCGTGGCCGGCTGCGACGTGGCGGCGGCGTCCTCGCCGACCACTTTTCTCGCCTGACGTTGCATGAACTGGTCGGCCCGCTGCAGCGCCGGCTTGACGTCGCTGCACGCGCCGGTGAGGACGGTTGAGGTCGAAAGGGCGATCAGGAGGAGCGTGCGCTTCATGGTGGCCTCCGGACCCAGAATCTAATCGGCGATGGTTGACGAGATACTAATCGTCGCTCCCAGTGCTGTTACAATTCTTTGATATAAGTGACAAATTCGAGATTGCCTGGGGCTGGCGGCCGTCTCTTCGCGCGAACGTGAAGCGTTTTCGCTTGCGCCCGCCGGAAATCGTTTTATTGTACAAAAAAACAGTGTGTAACGGTCTATTTTACACTTCGGAGACGGATTAATGGCCAGGGCATACGTGCTGCACGAAAACGATGCTTGGGTCGAGCCGCTGCGCGCCGCCTTCGCCGCCGAGGGCGTACCGCACGAGGAGTGGTTCCTCGACCAAGGCACGCTCGACATCGACCGTGCGCCGCCCGACGGCGTGTTCTACAACCGCATGAGCGCGTCCTCGCACACCCGAGACCACCGCTACGCCGCCGAGTACACGGCTGGCCTCCTCGCCTGGCTTGAATCGCACGGCCGTCGAGTCATCAATTCCGGCCGCGCCTTGCAGCTTGAAATCAGCAAAGTGGCGCAATACGCGGCGCTCAACGCGCACGGCATCCGCACGCCGCGCACCCTCGCGGCGGTGGGACGCGTCCACATCCTCGATGCGGCCGCGCGTTTCGAAGGCCCGGTCATCGTCAAGCACAACCGCGGCGGAAAAGGGCTCGGCGTGCGACTCTTCCGCGATCGCGCGGCGCTGGCCCGCTACGTCGACGGCGGCGAGTTCGAGCCGCCCATCGACGGCATCACCCTCGTCCAGGATTACATCCAGGCGCCGGAGCCCTTTATCACGCGCGCCGAGTTTGTCGGCGGGCGTTTTCTCTATGCCTTGCGCGTCGATACGACGGACGGCTTCGAACTGTGCCCGGCCGACGCGTGCCGAACCGGCGACGCCTTCTGCCCGACGACGCCCAGCGCAGGCCCGCGTTTCCGGGTCGATCTCGGGTTCGATCACCCGATCCTGGAGCGCTACGAGCGCTTCCTTTCCGCCAATGGCGTTGAAATCGCCGGGATCGAATTCATCGCCGACCGCCACGGCGAGATCTGGACCTACGATGTCAACACCAACACCAACTACAACGCCGAAGCCGAGGCGGCGGCGCAAGCGCCGCTCGCCGGCATGCGCGCCATCGCGCGTTATCTCGGCGGCGAGCTCGACGGCGTTTACGGGAAGGCGGCGCGGCGCGAGCTGGTGAGCGCGTAACTCCCCTCCGCACGGACGCGGGCGTCGGCTCGCGCTTGACCCCCGCACGCCCGCGAAGCAATGCTTCGCGGGCGTGTCGCTTTTGCGCCGAAACGGAATTTAGCGGGAGACGCTCCGGAACATGCCGCCAAGGAAAATTCCGGCGAGCGATCTTGGGCTGCCGCGGTTCGATTGGGCCGACACCGGTCAATCGATCGAGGCGTTCGCGCTGACCAGCCACACGCGCGCGCGCGAAGCGCTCGATTTCGCGCTGGCGATCGACGAGCCCGGATTCAACGTGTTCGTTCTGGGCGAGGATCGTAGCGGCCGGATGACCTCGACCCTGGAGTTCCTGCAGCGGGCCGTCGAGAAGCGTCCGCCG
>DATFES010000275.1:0-4850 GCA_035250945.1 Alphaproteobacteria bacterium
AGGTCATGCCCCGCGTGGCCGCCCGCGTCACCCGGACAGATATGGCACGATGAGGGCGATCGACGGGAAGAGGACGATGATGGCGAGCCGCAGGACGTCGGCGACGACGAAGGGCGCGATCCATCGATAGAGCGTGCCGACTGGGATCGCCAGCACCGACTGCACGACGAACAGATTCATGCCGACGGGCGGGCTGATCAGGCCGAGTTCGACGACCATGACGATGACGATGCCGAACCAGATCGGATCGTAGCCAAGGCCGACAATCAGCGGGAAGAAGATCGGCACGGTCATGAGGATCATCGACAGCTCCTCGAAGAACGTGCCGAGCACGACGTAGAGCACGCAGATCGCCGTGACGACGACGAGCGGCTCGACGCCGAAGCTGGTCACCGCGCCCTGAAGCGCGCGCGGCAGGCCGCCGAAGTTCATCAGTGCGGAGAACAGCAGCGCGCCGATCAGTATCGCGAATAGCGTCGAGGAGATGCGCGCGGTCTCGACCGCGCAATCGAGGACCGCGCGCCATGACAGCGCGCGACGCCACAGCGCGAAAAGGAATGCGCCGCAGGCGCCGACGCCAGCCGCCTCGGTTGCGGTGAAGGCGCCGAGATAGAGACCGCCTATTATGAGGACAAACAAGGCGACGACCGGCCCGACGCGCGAGAGGAGGCGCGAACGCTCGGCCCACGACGCGCGCTCAGCGCGCGGGCCCACCGCCGGATCGCGCCATACCAGGAATTGGATCGTCAGAGCGTAGAGCGCGATCGCCAGAAGTCCCGGCAGGATGCCGGCGAGAAACAATTTGCCGACACTGGTCGAGGTCATGATGCCGTAGAGCACCATGATCACCGAGGGCGGGATGAGGATGCCGAGCGTACCGCCGGCGCAGATCGAGGCGCTGGCGAGCCCCGGGTGATATCCATAGGCGCGCATCGAGGGATACGCCACCTTCGACATCGTCGCCGAGGTGGCGATCGCCGAACCGCACACCGCGGCGAAGCCGCCGCAGGCCACCACCGTGGCCATGGCCAGCCCGCCGCGGCGATGGCCGAGGAAGGCGTTGCATACCGCGTAGAGATCGGCGGAAATACCCGCTCGCGCGACGAAAACTCCCATTAGCACGAACATCGGCACCACCGACAGCTCGTAGCTCATCGTGTTCGAGACAGGAATCTGGCCAAGCATGGCGAAGGCGGGCGTCGGGCCAAGCTGAAGCATGATCCCGCCGACGCCGATCAGCATCATGGCGAAGGCGATCGGCACGCCGATCACCATCAGAATTCCGAGCGCGCCGAAGGCGAAAAGCGCCGTTTCCCAGGGGCTCATCGCGGCGGGCCGCCGGCGCGCGCGGCCTTGAGCGCCGTCCAGCCCGAATATAGGAAGACGGCGATCGACGCGGTCAGCAGCGCCGCCATTCCCCAGGCGATGTATCCGCGCCCGACGCCCAGCACCAGCGTGACCTCGCCGCTGGCGACGAGCGTGTTGCCGCGCAACAGGACGCGCCAGGCCATGAACGCAGCGACAACGCCGCACACCAGGTCGCCGAACGCCGCCTGCAGGCAGCGCGCGCGGTAGCCGAGCGCCTTCTCGAGGAGATTGACCGTGATGTGCTCGCGGCGCGCCGAGGCAAGCGGCATTCCGGCGAAGATCACCAAGCCCATCATGATCTCGGTGAACTCGAAGGCGCCCGGTAGCGGCCGGTTGAGAAAGTAGCGGCCGGCGACATCGATGCTGGTGACCAGCATCATGAACAGAATCATCGCCGCCGCGCCATGGGCGAGCCACCGTCCGGGCGCGCCCAATGATACCGGCTGCGGACCGTCGCCGCCGGCTGCGGCGCCTTCGAACAGATCGCGTGGCGGCTCTTCAGCCATCGACGGATCGTGCCGACGTGATCCTCATCGGGTCCGATTCAACAAGAAGTAGAGGGGCGAGGAAGAGAGTGCTCCTTACGCCGAGCCTGTCGAAGCGTGAGGTCGCCGCCCACGCCCCTCGTCAAGCTCGGGGCGAGGACCATGCTCACGGGATATTCACCCGCTTCTCGCTGCGGTACTGGACCGCCATTGCGCGTGCGTACGCCATGATCTCGTCGCCCGGCAGGTTGCGCTTCTTCGCCTCGGCCAGCCATTCGTCCTCGAGCACCTTGAGCACCTGTTTGGCCTTGGCGATTTCGGGCTCGGGCAACGTGAAGAAGTTGACGCCATTCTTTTCGAGCGCCGCCTTGCCGAGATTGTCGCCATTGGTCCATGCCCAGCCCGACAGCAGCGCGACGCCGAGCCCCGAGTGCTTCTCGACCGCGGCTTTCTGCGCCGGCGTAAGCGCGTTCCATTTGGCTTCGTTGAAGGCAAGCCAGAATGTGTCGGTGTAGAGCCCGCCGGGAAACCGCGTGTTGCTCTTGATCACCGGCGTGATCTTGAAGAACTCGATCGACTCCAGCGGGAAGGTGATGCCGTCGGCGACGCCCGCCTGCATGGCCTGCTGGGCCTCGGTCGGCGGAAGCTGCACCGGCGTCCCGCCGAGCGCGGTGATGATGCGCCCCGTTACATTGCCGCCGACGCGGACCTTCTTGCCCTTGAAATCGTCGATCGTCCGCACCGGTTCGCCGCGCATGTGGAGATAAGGCTCCGAGTGCACCCACAGCCCGACCACCTTGGCGCCTTTGTGCTCGTTGTAGCGGGCGCCATAACGCTGGTAGGCGAGCCACGAGGCGGCGGCGCCCGACCACGGATCGGGCGACATGAAGGGCAAATCCATGACCTGCGTCATGGTGAAACGGCCGGGATTGTGTCCCGAGACGCCGTATCCGACGTCGACCACGCCGTTGACGACGAAGTCGAAATACTCCGGCGGCCGGCCGACGGCCGAACTCATGATCTCGAACTTCAACGTGCCGCCGGTTTCGGCTTCGATCGCGCGCGCCCATGGCTCGACGATGCCGCGAACGATCAGATGGTGCGGGGGCAACCAGTTGCCGATGCGCAGCGTCGTCGTTTGCGCCTCCGCGGCCGGTGTCCCGGCAACCAGCGCGGCCAACGCCACCCCTGCAAATCCCCACTTCGACCTCATCGGTCCCTCCCTTGAACAAGACCACGAACGATCGTCATGCCGTCGCCTCGATCGGCCACTCGAGCGCGCCCGAATGGGTCACCGCGCCGAAATTG
Source organism: Alphaproteobacteria bacterium (assembly GCA_035250945.1). GTDB lineage: Bacteria > Pseudomonadota > Alphaproteobacteria > CACIAM-22H2 > CACIAM-22H2 > DATFES01. The sequence goes on from DATFES010000275.1 coordinate 3,162, forward strand.
GCCGGGCCAACCACGGCGGCATATTTCTCCAACACTCCGGCGAGCCGCTCGCGCGGTCGCGGGCGCCATGCGGCCCGTCGGTGCGCGAGCTCGGCGTCGCCGAGCTTGACGTCGATCATGCGCGACGCCGCGTCGATGCGAACGATATCGCCGGCGCGAAGCAGCGCGATCGGTCCGCCCATGGCGGCCTCGGGGCAAACGTAGCCGATGCACATGCCGCGCGTCGCGCCCGAGAACCGGCCGTCGGTCAGCAGCGCCACTTTCTCGCCCATGCCCTGGCCGTAGATGAGGGCGGTGATGCCGAGCATCTCGCGCATTCCGGGCCCGCCTTTCGGCCCTTCGTTGCGGATGACGATCACGCTTCCAGGAGCGACCGCTCGGGCGCGTACCGCTGCCATGCAGTCCTCTTCGCACTCGAAAACGAGGCACTGGCCTTCGAAGGTTAGCTCCTTGAGGCCGGCGACTTTGAGCAGAGCTCCGTCGGGACAAAGGTTGCCGCGCAGCACGGTCACGCCGCCATTGGGCGAGATCGCTTGTGCAACACTGCGGACGACGGCGCCATCGGGATGGCGCGCGGCGCGCGCCTCATCGCCAAGGGTGCGCCCGGTGATCGTCGGGCAGTCGCCGTGGACGAGACCGGCTTCGAGCAGCGCGCGCACCACGACCATCGTTCCGCCGACCGTGAAAACGTCGTTCGCGACGTAGCGCCCGCCAGGCTTGAGATCGGCGATCAGCGGCGTGCGCTCGAAGACTGCCGCCACGTCGTCGAGCGTAAAACGTATCCCCGCCTCGTGCGCGATCGCCGGCAGGTGCAATCCGGCGTTGGTCGACCCGCCAGTCGCCGCGACCACCGCCGCGGCGTTCTCGAGGCTCTTGCGCGTGACGAGATCGCGCGGCAGCGGTCCACCCGCGGCGAGCAGGCGCATCACCGTCGCGCCGGCTTCGCGCGCCAACGCGGATCGCCCGGGGTCCACGCCCGGCATCATCGCCGACCCAGGCAGGGCCAGTCCCAGCGCCTCGGACACCATCGCCATCGTGTTGGCGGTGAACTGGCCGCCGCACGAACCGATCGTCGGCAGGCATGCGCGTTCGAGTTCGGCCAGCTCGCTTTCGCGCATCTGGCCGGTCATCACCGCGCCGACGCCCTCGTAGGCGTCGAGGACGGTCACGTCTTTGCCGCGCCAGGTCCCCGGAAGGGCGCTGCCGCCGTACTGGAAGACGGACGGCAGGTTGCAGCGGACCATCGCCATCATCACCGCCGGGAGCGTCTTGTCGCAGCCGGCGAACCCGACCAGAGCGTCATAAGCATGGCCGCGCACCACCGCCTCGATCGAATCGGCGATGATCTCGCGCGAAACGAGGCTCATTCGCATACCGCGATGGTTCATCGACAAGCCGTCGGAAACCGAGATGGTGGTGAACTCGCGCGGGCAGCCGCCAGCCGCTTTGACTCCCTCCTTCGCGGCGGCGGCTTGCGGTCCAAGCGTCATCGAGCATGGCGTCACCTCGCCATGCGTCGAGACGACGCCGACCATTGGCCGCGCGATAGCTTCGTCGTCGAGCCCCATGCCGCGCAGAAAGGCGCGGTGCGGCGTCCGGTCGAGCCCGTCGGTGGTGATGCGCGAACGCAAGACCGGCTTTGCCGCCGTCGCCCGCCTGCCGCCGTTCTCCGTCATGCGCGCCGCGCCT
>DATFES010000276.1:0-2203 GCA_035250945.1 Alphaproteobacteria bacterium
GGCGGCGCGCCGGCGTCTAAGGTGTTGCTGGCCCAAGCCGATGGCCAAGGGGAGGACACGCGCCGCATGACCGCGATCGCCTCGCTCGTCGCCGATCATTATCTGATCCCGCTGCCGGTGGCGTTGTCGGACAGCACGCACGGCACGATCACCCATTTTGAGCTGATCACGGCGCGGGTGGGCGACGCCGATGGCGGCGAGGGCGTCGGCTATACCTATACGGTGGGCGCCGGCGGGGCCGCCGTCCATGCGCTGATCGCGCGCCATCTGGCGCCGCTGCTCGCGCGCGAGGATTCGACGCGCATCGAGCATCTGTGGCAGCGCATGTGGTGGGCGCTTCACTATGGCGGGCGCGGCGGTCCGACCAGCCTGGCGATCTCGGCGGTCGACACGGCGCTGTGGGACCTCAAGGGGCGACGCCATGGGCTGCCGCTGTGGCGGCTGCTCGGCGGCCACGATCCGCAAGTGCCCGCCTACGCCGGCGGCATCGATCTCGATTTTCCGCTCGATCGACTGCTCGCCCAGACCGAGGACAATCTCGCCAAGGGATTTCGCGCCATCAAGATGAAGGTCGGCCGGCCGAAGCTGAGCGAGGATCTGGCGCGGGTGAAGGCGATGCGCCAGCGCCTTGGCGCCGATTTTCCGCTGATGGTCGACGCCAACATGCGTTGGACGGCCGATCAGGCGATCCGCGCCGCGCGGGCCTTGGCCGAGTACGGGGTCTATTGGCTCGAGGAGCCGACGATTCCCGACGACGTCGCCGGGCATGTGCGCGTGGTGCGCGAGGGCGGCCTGCCGGTGGCGACGGGGGAGAACCTGCACACGCTGTGGGAGTTCCAGCAGATGATCGCGGCGGGCGGCGTGACGTTTCCCGAGCCCGACGTCAGCAATTGCGGCGGCATCACCGTGTGGATGAAGGTGGCGCACCTCGCCGAGGCGTTCAACCTGCCGGTCACCTCGCACGGCGTGCATGATCTGCACGTCCATCTGCTCGCCGCGGTGCCCAACCGCTCGTATCTCGAGGCGCACGGCTTCGGCCTCGAGCGCTTCATCGCCGAGCCGATGAAGATCGTCGATGGCTTCGCCACCGCGCCCGATCGCCCCGGCCACGGCGTGACGTTCGACTGGGCGGCGCTCGACAAGCATCGCGCCGGGTAGTAGGGGGGCGTGGGCCGATTTCGGGCCTCAGCCGCCGCCGAGATGATCCAGCCGAATCGTCCGCCGCGCAAAGCGGGCGACGATGTCGAGCCGCCCGCCCGCGGCCTCGACGTAACGGCGCGATCGGCCGATCGTCATGTCGCCTGCCGCTCGAGCTTCGACACCGCGGCCTGGGGCACGCCCAGCGTCTTGGCGAGCTTGGCCTGGGTGAGACGCTCCTGGCGCCGCAACTGCGCGAGAATCGGCTTGCCGCGCCGCGCCGCGCGTCGGCGGTTTTCCGCCGGCATTTCGGCTCGCAATGTTGCATACGGTTTAGCCATGGCTCCTAGAGCGCGTTTCGCAATGGCGGAATTGCTGCATGTGCCCCTCGTCCTTCGACAAGCTCAGGACGAGGGTATGAACAAGCCCGCATGTTGAGCCTGTCGAACCATGCGGGCATATTTATCAGTCCTCGCCCTGGCGCGGCGCATGCGCCGCGCCCTCATCCCGAGCCTGTCGAGGGACGAAGGGCGAAAGGTACAACCGGCGATTCAACCTTAGCGGATCGTACTCTAACGTCTCGCGCCGAGCTCCGCGAGGCGCTTCTCGACCTCGGCGCGTTCGGGAGAGTCGGCGGGAAGTCGCGGAAGCAGGCGTTCCCACAGCCTCGCCGCTTCCTCGGCGTTGCCGGCCTCGGCCTCGGCGAGGCCGACGAACCACAGCGCGTCGCCGTGCTCGGGCGACAGCGCCAATATCCTGCGCATCGTCGCCACGAATTCGGGCGGCAGCGCCTCGCCGGCCTGCGTGTCGCCGTATTGTAGTTCGGCGTAGTCGCTCAGCACATCGACGCGCTCCGGCGCCAATGCGACCGCACGCTCGAGCGCCGCCGCCGCCTTGTCATGCTCGCCCACAACGCGCCAGGCGCGGGCGAGCCGCCGCCATCCATCGACGTCGTCGGGCGCCGCCTCGAGGCGCGCCGCGAGTGTCTCGACCATGGCGCGGATCGCCGCCGTGCGTTCCGCTTGCGGCAATCGCGCGATTTCCTCGGCCGCATCGCGCCGCGCCG
>DATFES010000283.1:0-4666 GCA_035250945.1 Alphaproteobacteria bacterium
CCTTGCCGGGGCCGGTGCCGGTGACGCTGGTCCGCGACATTTCGCTCGCCTTTCGCCCGGGCGAGTTCGCCGCCATCAGCGGACCGTCGGGTTCCGGCAAGTCGTCGCTGCTCTATCTGCTCGGTCTGCTCGACGTGCCGAGCGAAGGCGAGGTGCTGCTCGACGGCGCGCCGACCAGCGGGCTGTCGCGCGACGCGCTCGCCCAGTTGCGGTTGGCGCGGCTCGGCTTCGTATTCCAGTTCCATTTCCTGCTGCCCGAATTCACCGCGCTCGACAACGTGCTGATCCCGATGCGCCGGCTCGGCCGTATGACCGAACGAGCGATGCGCGCGCGGGCGGAGGAGATTCTCGCCAGCCTCGATCTTGCGCCGCAGGCGAAGAAGCGTCCCGACCAGATGTCGGGCGGCCAGCGCCAGCGGGTGGCGATCGCGCGTGCGCTCGCCAACGACCCCGACGTACTGCTGGCCGACGAGCCGACCGGCAACCTCGACACCAAGAACGCTCATACCGTGTTCGAGATATTCCGCAGCCTCGCCGCCGAACGCGGCAAGACGGCGATCGTCGTCACCCACGACGCCGAACTCGCGCGCATGGCGACGCGGCGCGTCCATCTCGTCGACGGCCGCATCGCCGAATTCATCGAGGAACGGGGGCCGATTTAAGCGGGATTGGCGCGCCCGTGGACGGAGGCCGGCATAGTCGTCGCCCGGCGATAGGTCGGGTCATTTTTGGGGCGATCACTGTTTGCCGGTCGTTCCGCATCGAGATTACAATGCTTGTCGGCTTTCCGACCGGGGACGACGCATGGATTGCGCGAGCTGTGGAAGCACCAATCCGGCGGGCAAGAGATATTGTGGGGATTGCGGGGCGCCGCTCGCGCGCGCTTGCGGCGCGTGTGGGGCGGATAATCCGCCGGGCAACAAGTTCTGCAGCGATTGCGGCGCGCTCTTGAACGACGCCGCGCGCGCAGGCGTGGCGGGGACCGCGATACAGCCAAGTGGCGCGCCCGGGGAGGTCGCGACGCAGGCCGAGCGTCGCCAGCTTACCGTGATGTTTTGCGATTTGGTCGGCTCGACGGCGCTGGCGACACGCCTCGATCCCGAGGATCTGCGAAACATCCTCGACGCATACCGGCGCTGCGTCGGCGATATCGTGACCCGTTACGACGGCAGCGTCGCCAAATACATGGGCGATGGGGCGCTGATCTATTTTGGATATCCGCATGCCCACGAGGATGCCGCCGAGCGCGCGGTGCGCGCCGCACTCGACATCGTCGAGAATATGGCGCGACTGGAAACGGACGAACCTCTGCACGTCCGCATCGGCGTCGCCACTGGCCTCGTCGTCGTCGGCGACCTCGTCGGCGCAGGCGCGGCGCAGGAGCGCGGCGTAGTCGGCGAAACCCCGAACCTGGCTGCCCGGTTGCAGGCGATCGCGGCGGCGGATGCAGTGGTGATTGCAGCCAGTACGCGGGAGCTTCTAGGCGCACTTTTCGAATGCCGAGAGCTCGCCCCCTTCGAAGCGAAGGGCTTTGCCGAACCGGTGCACGCTTGGCAGGTGCTCCGCCTGAGCGCCATCGAAAGCCGCTTCGATGCGTTCCATTCCGGTGCGACTCTGACCCATCTGGTGGGGCGCGAGGAGGAAATCGACCTGCTGCTCCGCCGCTGGCGACAGGCTAGGGGCGGCGACGGTCGCGTCGTTCTGTTCACCGGCGAACCTGGCATCGGCAAGACGCGAATCGTTCGCGCGTTTCAGCAGACCCTAAGCGAGGAGGCGCATACGCGCCTCCTCTATTTCTGCTCCACATATCACCGCGCAAGCGCGCTCTACCCGTTCATCAGCCAGCTCGAACGGGCCGCCGGTCTGCGGACGGACGATTCAACGAGCGACAAGCTCGACAAGCTCGAAGCCCTGCTTGCGGGTTCGAGCAAGAACCTTACCCATGACACGCCCATCATCGCGTCCTTGATGTCGATACCGTCCGACGATCGCTATCCCCGGCGCGAACTCAGCCCACAACGACGCAGAGAGGAGACGCTCATCGCTTTGCTGGCGCAGCTCGAAGGGCTGGCGGCGCGCCAGCCCGTGCTGGTCACTTTCGAAGACGCGCACTGGATCGACCCCACTTCGATGGAGCTATTGGACCGCATCGTCGACGTGGCGCAAAACTTGCCCGTTCTGCTCGTCGTCACGGCGCGACCCGAATTTGCGACGACTTGGGCCGGCCGGCCGCATGTCACGATTCACGCACTCAACCGACTGGGTCGCCGTGACGCGACGGCGATGGTCGAGCGGCTGACCGGCGGGCGTGTTCTCCCCCGTGAAATCGCCGATCAGATCATCGAAAGAACCGACGGCGTTCCGCTGTTTCTTGAAGAGCTGACGAAAACGGTGCTCGACTCAGGGCTTCTCGCCGATGCCGGCGGCCATTTCGAGTTGCGCGGTCCGCTGCCGCCGCTCGCGATCCCCACGACACTGCATGACTCGCTGATGGCGCGGCTGGATCGGCTGGCCTCGGTCAAGGACGTTTTGCAGATCGGCGCGATCATCGGCCGGGAATTCTCCTATGAATTGCTTGCTGCGGTCGTACCGCTGGACGGCCGGCGACTGCGCGAGGCGCTTTCCCAGGCGGTCGCATCTGGCTTGATCTTCGGTCGTGGCGTTCCGCCCGAGGCGACATACTCGTTCAAGCACGCGTTGGTTCAGGACGCCGCGTATCAGTCGCTGTTGAAGGCGAGTCGACAGCAATATCATCTACGAATCGCCAACGTTTTCGAGGAACGATTCCCGAGATTCGCCGAGACGCAGCCGGAGATCCTGGCGCAACATTTCTCCGAAAGCAGCCGGTCCGAGAAAGCCGTCGACTATTGGCAACAAGCCGGAAAACTCGCGGCGCAGCGCTCGGCAAATGTCGAGGCGGCGACCGACTGCGAGCGCGGGCTGGGGCTGCTGGCGCAGCTTCCCGAGACTCTCGAGCGCAACGAGCGCGAACTTGCGCTTCAGATGACGCTCGGACCAGCGCTAGTCGCCGCCCGTGGTTTTGCCGATCCCGGCGTCGGGCGCGCCTATGCGCGCGCCTGGGAGTTATGTCGTCGCCTCGACGACGAACTTAATATGCCGGTCGTGCTGCGCGGCAGGCAGGTTTTTCATCGCATTCGCGGCGAGTTGGACAAGGCGCGAGGGTTCTCGGAGCAGCTCTTGGCATTGGCCGAGCGGCGGAAGGATCCCGCGCTGATGGTCGGGAGCTGCCAAGCCCTCGGGCAGGATCTTTTCCAGATGGGCGAGTCGCGGACAGCGCTCGAAACCGTCGAACGCGGCATCGCGCTTTTCGATCCCGCGCGGCACCGAATCCAGAATTGGCCAGGGGGACAACCGGGCGAGCAATGCTATCTATATGGCGCGTTTGCGCTGTGGATGCTTGGGTACCCGGAGCGGGCCCGGCGGCGAAGCGAGGAAGCGCTCGCCCTGGCGCAAGCGCTGGCGAATCCGGCAAATCTCATCAATACGTTAGCGTTCGTCGCCCTGGTCCACGTATTTCGACGGGAACTGGCGGTCGTCATGGACCGCACCGAGACGACAATGGCGATGTGCGCCGAGCAGAAGAACCCATATTTTCTGGCTTGGGCGAGAATCCTGCACGGCTGGACACAAGCCACGGCGGGGCGAAGTGACATTGGCGTCGCCGAGATCGACCAAGGCATGGCTGCCTACCGGGCGACCGGCTCACAGGCATGGCTTCCGTATTTTCTAGGATTGCAGGCCGAGACCTATCTTCGAGCAACCCGGCACGCCGACGGACTCGCCGTGGTCTCCGAAGCGCTCGCGGTTGGCGAAACAACCGGGGAACGCTGCTGGCAGGCAGAGCTAAATCGGATCAAGGGAGAACTGCTCTTGGCTGCATCGCCCGAAAACCGGGCGACAGCCGAAGAGTGTTTCTCCCGGTCTTTGGACGTGGCCCGCAACCAGCAGGCTCGATCATGGGAATTGCGCGCCGCGACCAGCCTTAGCCGTGTTTGGCAGGGCGACAGACGGCACGCGGATGCGTGCGCGCTGCTTGCCCCTGTTTTCGGCTGGTTTAAGGAGGGAGCCGATACGCCCGATCTGGTCGAAGCCAAATTGCTTTTGGACCAACTTGGTCCAGCGAACACGCAGCCGCGCGCTAAGTCGGCCCCTTGAAAACATATGATCGTAACCGATCAATGGGATATCGCACCGCTCGGGCGGCGATGATCCCATTACGGAGCGTTATGGAATCACCATAACCTTTCGGCCATGCCTGTCTTGCCACGGCTGTTTAAACAATTCCGCCGCCGCTTGACGTTGCCGATGATCCGGAAGCTGCGCGATGCGCTCGACATTCCCGCCGATTCGCTGATCGCCTGAGACGCAATCGGCCCAGGCGCAGGCGAAGCGCGGCCTCGTGGTTCGACTAGCCCGCCATGAGGAACTGTTCGCCTCGCTCGCGCGTCAATCTTTCAGTTTGAGGACGTCGTCCATCTTCATGGCGATGCGGATGTCGCCCTTGATGCGCATCTTGCCGGCGAGCATCAGCTTGAGCCCGCTCGCCTCGCGGGCCATGATGCGCTTGAAGTCGTCCAGCCCGACGATGATGTTGAGATCGCAGGCGAGGTCCTGGTTGTGGACCGCATTGGGCGTCGCCGCGCCG
>DATFES010000285.1:0-2436 GCA_035250945.1 Alphaproteobacteria bacterium
TCGCGAAGGAGCGTCGCGACGGTCGCCACGTCGCCGATCGGAGCGTACGTTGCCGACGGATCGACGGCCGGTAGTTGTCCGCCGCATTCGGGCGCGCTCTTCGGCGTCGGGCGAACATCGTGATCGCGGTTTTCAGCCACCAATTGACCCGCGCCCCGCGCGGCGGCGACGACGCCGAGCGGCGCGGTGGCGGACTGAATGTCGAAACTGGCGGTTCGCGAGGGAGCGGCAGCGGTCGCCAATGGAACGCTGGCGACCGCCACAGCCAACGCCAGCGCCGCGCCCAATTTGCGGGTAAAGCGTGAGAACGTCGTCAGGCAGCCGGTGAACATCACGATCGCATGCTCCGGCGGCGCGACGCCGCCGGCTGCGAATCTACTCCAATCCCGGACTGTCCGTATCATATTTCAGCCGCCGCGGTTCTCGGTGCAGCCCGCGAAACCTTGAAATTTCGCAATAAAATCAATCCATGGATCGCCGCGACGGCGTCTAGGTCGTAGCGCGGCACGGACCGATTCCGGGCTAGAAATCGAGATCGGCGTAATGCGCTGGAGGCGGCGCTCCCGGAATATGGTCGGCCAGCAGCGGCCGGAAACCCGGCCGCGACTTGATCCGCGCATACCAGTCCTTGGCCGGCGGATAGGCGTCCCAGGGCACGTCGCCGACGTAATCGACCGTCGAGAGATGCGCCGCAGCCGCGATGTCGGCGAGCGAAAATTGCTCGCCGGCGAGGTACCGGCGGCGTTCGGTCAGATAACCGATATAGTCGAGGTGGTACTGAATATTGAAGTGGCCGGCGCGAATCGCCGCCGAGTTCGGTTCGCCACGGCCGAGGAATCGTTTCATCATCTTCTCACCGACGAGATTATCGGTGACCTCGCGGCCGAATTTTAGATCGAACCAGGCGACCAGCCGTCGAATCTCGGCCCGTTCGGCGGGCGAGCCGTCGATCAACCTGCGCTCGGGATATACCTCTTCGATGTATTCGCAAATGACGCCCGAATCGGCGACCACCGTTCCGTCGTCGTCGACGAGCACCGGCACCGTGCCAGCGGGATTCAGCGCCAGGAAATCGGGCCGCCGCTCCCAAACCTTCTCGACCTTCATGTCGAACGGAAGGCTCTTTTCCTTGAGGGCGAACCGGACCTTGCGCGAATGAGGCGAGAGCCAGAGGTGATAAAGCGTGCGCATTCCAAGCGATGAGCGCTGCGAGCGAGCCGACGACGACGACGCGCAAGGCGCACCGTCGGCGGCGGATTCCACCGCACCATACACGACGGCGCCGTAGCCGCGCCAGCGACGCGCGGCGGCTAGACGCCGAAGGCAGCGCGCGCCAGCCAGATCAGCAATACGAGCGTCGCCGCCGCGCCGACGCCGACGATCGCGCCAAGCACGATGGCGAACCCGTCATGCGCCAGCAACCCCAGCGCCACAAACGCGACGGCGAGCGCCGGCAGCATCGAATATATCGGAATCGGGACGGCGAGCAGCGCGCCCAGCGCCAACGTCCCCAGCCCGATCAACCGCGCCGCCGCCGGACCGGCGAGGACCCGCAGGCGCGGCCGCAAGATCGCCTCGACTCGGACGATCGCCGGCAGCGCCCGCGCGATCAGCGTTCGCACGCGCCGTCGCGATACATGCATGCGGGCGATGCGTGCGGGCATCCATGGCCGCGGATACCCCAGGGCCAACTGCGCGGCAGCGAGAAGCAACGGCAGCGCCAATACCGTCGAAAATCCGGGAATGCTCGGTCCAGGCGTCAAGTTGGGCGCCGCCAGCACCAGGAGAACCAGCCCATAGGCGCGCGAATCGAGGCTGTCGACCAGCTCGCCGATCGTCAGTTGTGCGGGTGGCGGTTGGCCGGCGACGCGCGATCGGGTCAGCCGCCGGAGAAGCTTCGAAATCGATTCCGGCGCCCCGGTCTCGGCGCGGCGTGCGGTGCTCATGCACCATCCACGATCCGGCCGGCGCTGGCCAGTCGTCGCGCCAATGCCGCCGCGCCGGCGAGGGCCGCTGCCGCCGCCGACCACAAGGCGAGCGATATCCAGCTCGCGGGATCGTCGAGCGCGCGCTCGCCAGCGGCGCCGAGTTGCGCATATACGATCGCGCTCGGCGCCAATCCCAACGCCGTGCCGCCGGCAAAAGCGGCGAACGACACCCGCACGACGCCGAGGCCGTAATTCACCAGCGCGTGCGGCAGCACCGGAATCAAGCGCAAGACGAAGACCGCCGACCACCCCGAGGTTCGGAGCTTGCGCAATGCCGGCATGGCGCGCGGGTCGCCGAAGCGGGCCGAAAAATCCGGCGCGAGAAAGCGCGCGATAACGAAGGCCGACGCGGCGCCGAGCACCACTCCGGTCAATCCCCAAAAGGCGCCAAGCCACGGCCCGAATAACACGCCGGCGGCAAGCCCCATGATCAATCGTGGCACGAACA
>DATFES010000301.1:0-2312 GCA_035250945.1 Alphaproteobacteria bacterium
CGAGCTTGCCCGCACCTTTCAGGTTGGCCGCGGCGGCGGCGACGTCAGCCAGCACCTGTTCCCAGGCGATTTTGCCGCGCAGCTCGCGGCCGCGGGCGATGTCGGCGTCGCCATAACCCAGCTCGACGCCGCGCTCGACGCGGTCGAACAGCGCCGGCATCGCCACCGAATAGCCGTCGGCCACGTAACCTTCGGCGACACCGCGCATGTGGCGGTTTACGCCGAAGATCTCCTGGACGATGACCAGACCGCCGCGCGGCTTGCCGTTCGGTTGGCTCGTATAGCAGGCGAGCTTGTGGCCATCCGCCGCGGTGAGCTGGATCGTTTCTGGCATTGCCGTCTCCACCGTTTTCCGTTGCGCCCGAGGCAGCGTTTACCATCACCGCCGACGACCGGACAAGCTCGGCATGTCACGAAGCCGCCGAGTCCGGTCGTTATACGTTGAAGCGGAACAGAATGACGTCGCCGTCCCGCACCGCGTATTCGCGGCCTTCCTGCCGCATCTTGCCGGCGTCCTTGGCCGCCTGCTCGCCGCCCAATGCCACATAGTCCTCATAGGCGATCGTCTCGGCGCAGATGAATCCGCGCTCGAAGTCGCTGTGGATGACCCCGGCGGCCTCGGGCGCTTTGGCGCCGCGGCGCACCGTCCAGGCATGCGTTTCCTTCGGTCCGGCGGTAAAGAACGTGATGAGATCGAGCAACATATAACCAGCGCGGATGACGCGGGCGAGCCCGGTCTCGCCAAGATCGAGATGGGCGAGGAACTCGGTGCGCTCGACTTCGGATAGTTGCGCCATCTCGGCCTCAATCGCCGCCGAGATCGCCACCGCCTGCGCGCCTTCGGCTTGCGCCCTCGCGAACACGCGCGCCGATAGCGCATTGCCTTGCCCCGCCGCTTCCTCCTCGACATTGCATACGTAGAGCACCGGCTTCGCGGTCAAGAGCTGGAGCTGGCGAAACGCGGCCGCCTGCTCGGGAGGCGGGACGAACGCGCGCGCCGGCCTGCCGTCGCGCAGTAGCGCCGCCGTCGGCTCCATGACGTCGAGTTGGGCCTTCGCCTCCTTGTCGCCGCCCTTCGCCTTCTTCTGCGCCGCGGCGAGGCGCTTTTCCAGGCTATCGAGATCGGCGAGCATGAGTTCGGTTTCGATCGTCTCGATGTCGCGGATCGGATCGACCGAGCCCTCGACATGCGTCACGTCGCCCGCGGCGAAACAGCGCACGACATGGGCGATCGCGTCGACCTCGCGTATATGGCCGAGGAATTGATTGCCGAGGCCCTCGCCCTTCGAAGCGCCGCGCACCAGTCCGGCGATGTCGACGAATTCCAGCTGCGTCGGGACGGTGCGCGCCGACTTGGCGAGCCTGGCGATCGCGTCGAGGCGCGGATCGGGCACCGGCACGCGGCCGACATTTGGGTCGATGGTGCAAAACGGATAATTCGCCGCCGCGGCGGCGGCCGTCGCGGTCAATGCGTTGAATAGAGTCGACTTGCCGACGTTCGGCAGTCCGACGATGCCGCAGCGAAATCCCATGGCGTGGCGTTTTGGTCCGTATCGGGATGGGCCGGATGCTTCGACAGTCTCAGCACGGGGCCCTTGCAGTTGAGCGGGACAGCCTCGTCCTGAGCGTGTCGAAGGACGAGGCGTGGATCAGGTGCGGTCCGGCGGCGGCTTGTCGGTCTTTACCTTCGCCGCTCTCGGCGGCTGCGTGGCGAGGGCGACACGATTCATGAACCCTGCCGCGTCGCCCTCGGCCAGCGTAGAAAACGCGTCGGCCACCGCCTCGATCAGCGGCTCGAGCCACAGGCGATCCGCCTTGGCGAAATCGTGCAGCACGTAGTCGGGCACGCGATCCTTGTCGCCGGGATGACCGACGCCGAGGCGCACCCGCCAGTATTCACGGCCGATATGCGCGTCGAGCGAGCGCAATCCGTTGTGCCCGGCGTTGCCGCCGCCCAGTTTCACTTTGCAGCGGCCGGGCGCCAGATCGACTTCGTCGTGAATGGCGATGACTTGCGCCGGGGCAAGCTTGTAAAAGCGCATCGCGGCGGCGACCGAGCGGCCGGAATCGTTCATGTAGGTCGACGGCTTGAGACACACCGCCCTTTCGCGTCCGAACCGCCCCTCGGCGGCGCGGCCATCGAAGCGCGGGCGAAACGGCGCGAAGACATGGCGATGGACAATCGCGTCCACCGCCATGAATCCGATATTGTGCCGATGCCGGGCGTATTCGGGGCCAGGGTTGCCCAGCCCGACGACGAGCAGCATGACGCACGCGCGACCGGCGAAGCGCTACTTCTTCGCCGCGCCGCC
>DATFES010000306.1:0-3245 GCA_035250945.1 Alphaproteobacteria bacterium
GCGGCATGGGGATGGCGCCATCGGCCGACATCGGCGACGAGCACGCCATGTTCCAGCCGAGCCACGGTTCGGCGCCGGACATCGCCGGGCGGGGCACAGCCAATCCCACGGCGATGCTCCTATCGGCGGCGATGATGCTGGACTGGCTCGGCGAGCGCCATGACGTGGCCGGCGCGCGAGTCGCCGCCGTTTCTCTGGAAAACGCCGTGTTCGCCGCGTTTGCCGAGGGCGCCGTGCGGCCGATGGAGTTCGGCGGCGTCGACGGTACGGTCGCCATCGCCAAGGCGGTGATCGAACGCATCGCCGCGCCCGTCGCAACCGATTAAGCGCTTTCCCCATGACGCGGGTCATCAGGGTTGCGGTGGTCGGCGCCGGATACTTCAGCCAGTTTCATTACGATGCGTGGCGACGTATCCCAGGCATCGAGATCGTCGGAATTTGCGACACCAACATCGCCCGGGCAAAGGCGCGACAGGTCGATTTTCCAGGCGCGGTTTTTGTCGCCGATGCCGCGAAAATGCTCGACCGGACCCGGCCCGACTTACTCGACATCGTCACGCCGCCAGATTCGCACCTTGACCTGGTCGCGCTCGGCGCCGCTCGCGGGGTCGCGATGATCTGCCAGAAGCCGCTCGCGCCGACATACGAGGAGGCCGAACGAATCGTCGAGACGGCCGAGCGCGCGGGCGTGCTGCTCGTGGCCCACGAAAATTTTCGTTTCATGCCGTGGTACCGCGAGGCTTCGCGGCTCCTGCGCGACGGCGCGCTTGGAACGCCGCTCGCGATCTCCTTCCGCCTGCGTCCCGGAGATGGCCAGGGCCCGCACGCCTATCTTGATCGCCAGCCGTATTTTCAGAAGATGCGGCGCTTCCTCATCCACGAGACGGCGATTCATTTCATCGATACGTTTCGCTATCTAATGGGCGAGGTGAGCGGCGTCTTCGCGCGCCTGCGCCGGATCAATCCGGCGATCGCCGGCGAGGACGCCGGATATGTGCTTTTCGAGTTCGCCAACGGCGCCTCCGGTGTGTTCGACGGCAATCGACACGTCGACCATTCGGCGCGGGACATGCGGCTCACCATGGGAACGATGTTGGTCGAGGGGAGCAAAGCGGTTTTGCGACTCGACGGCGACGGACGGCTGTGGCTCAAGTCACGCGGCGGGGAGGAGCGGGCGCACCCATGCGAATGGATGCGCCTGGGTTTCGGCGGCGACTGCGTTCGCGCGCTACAGGCGCACGTCATCGTGCACCTGCGGGATTCAAAAGTCATTGAGAACGATGCGCGAAGTTATCTACGTAACATCGCGATCGAGGAAGCTGTCTATCGCGCGCACGCCGAGGGGCGATGGATCGCCACCCCGGTCGGGCCGGGCGGGACCAACGAATGACGCCCGTACCCCTCGATGACGTCGAGTTCATCGGCGCGGACCTGCGCCGCCCCGAATGCGTCCTCGCCAACGCCCGCGGCGACATCTTCGCAGCCGATTGGCGCGGCGGCGTGGCGCACCTCCGTCCCGACGGTTCCAGCGCGCTCTACGCCGGAACCTGCGCCGATATCGGCGGCGCGTTGCTTCCGAACGGCGTGGCGTTGGACCGCGACGGCTCGTTTTTTGTGACGCACCTGGGAGCGGAGGTCGGCGGCGTATTCCGCTTGACGCGCGGCGGTCAGGCTCGGCCGGTTCTGCGCGAAGTCGCCGGCGAAGCGTTGCCGCCGACGAACTTCGTGCTGTTGGATCGCGCCGAACGCATGTGGATCACGGTCAGCACGCGCAAACGGCCTCGCGACCGCGGTTATCGGGCTGGATGCGACGACGGGTTCATCGTTTGCCTCGACGCGCGAGGCGCACGCGTGGTCGCCGATGGCCTGGCGTTCGCGAACGAAGTGCAGGTCGACGCGCGTGGCGAATTTCTCTATGTCAACGAGACATTCGGCCGCCGGATGCGCCGCTTTCGCATCGCCGCTGAGGGCGCGCTAACGAACCGCGAGACCGTCGCCGAGTTCGGGCCCGGTACGTTTCCCGATGGGCTCGCGCTCGACGCCGAAGGGAGCCTTTGGGTGACCAGCATCGTCAGCAATCGCCTGATCCGCGTCGATCCGGACGGCGGCCAGACTTTGATGTTGGAAGACTCCGACCCGAAACATCTTGCTTGGGTCGAAGCCGCATACCGCGCCGACGAGATCGGCCGCCCGCATCTCGACGCGATCAAGAGCCGAAAGCTCGGCAGTATCTCGAGCCTCGCTTTTGGCGGGCCCGACCTTCGCCTCGGCTACCTTGGATGTTTGTTGGGCGACCGCATTGCGCGCGTTCGCCTTCCGGTCTCTGGCGCGCCGCCGATCCACTGGATGTGGTGAGCGCGCTGTTCAAAGCCTGAGGTACTCAAGCTCGAGCGTCCGCGTCACCTTGCCGTCGAGCATGCGTCGGTAACTCAAGCGCAGTCCGCGGCTGGTCAGCATACGCTCGTAGACCTGCTGCTCAAGCTGGCCATCCTCGGTCACCTCGACGAGATTGACCGTCAGGCTTCGGTCATGAAGCCGGGCCCACGAGGCGGGACCTCGCACCGGATCGCGCGAACCCGCGCCGCGCCAGACGCCGCTCCGACCGCTTGGCTCGAAACGCATCGTCCGCTCGCGCGTCATGACTTTGCGTCGAGTGCCCTCGCTTTCGCCCTCGAAGCTCGACCAAGTGATGGTGAACCCGCCACTGTCCAAGGGCTGGATGTTGACCGTCGCGGCGCGATCGTCGACCGATCCGGGAACGCTGTGGCCGACCCACGCGCCCTGAAAATCCGCCAGTTTCGCCGGCGGATCGGCGAGCGTGGTCTGCCCGGACGCGCCGCTCAAGGCGATGGCGATCAAGAATACGCTCGCCGCGGCGGCAAGCCCGCGGCGGGCGATCGATGGCATTTTCGTCATTTTGAATCCCCGGCCGGCCAGAGTTGGCAGTCGAGCGTGAAGCGCATTTCGATGCGAGTCAATTGTCGGCGGTGCGCGCACGCGCGAGCCTGATACCGATCGGCGGCGAGCGAAGATCGTCAACTCGGAAAGGCGGCATTGAGCTCGGCGATTTGCGCCGCCGTCAAGGGCCGTGCCTCGCGCCCGTGCAACATCAAGAACAGTCGCGCCGTCTCCTCGAGCTCCTCGGCGTTGTAGACCGCATCGTCCAGCGACTTCCCGGCGACGACCGGTCCATGGTTGGCCAAGAGCATGGCGTGGTTCTTCTTCGCGCATTCACGCACCGCATC
>DATFES010000322.1:0-3685 GCA_035250945.1 Alphaproteobacteria bacterium
TTCGCCCGCGCGCTCAAGGAGGATCCGGGACGCACCGGCCCGACGTGGCCCGATCTCGTGCTGCTCGATGGCGGCCAAGGCCAGCTCAACGTCGCGCTGGCGACGTTCGCGGACCTCGGCATCGGCGATCAGCCGGCGGCGGCGATCGCCAAAGGTCCGGATCGCGACGCCGGCCGCGAACGTTTTTTCGTCGCCGGCCGGCCGCCGTTCCAACTCGAGTCGCGCGATCCGGTTCTTTATTTCCTGCAACGGCTGCGCGACGAGGCGCATCGTTTCGCGATCGGCGGGCATCGCGCGCGACGCTCGCGCGCCATTGCGCGCTCGCCGCTCGACGAGGTCGCCGGGATCGGGCCGCGGCGCAAGAAGGCGCTGCTCATGCATTTCGGATCGGCGCAGGCGGTGACGCGCGCCGGCCTCGTCGACCTTGAATCTACTGCCGGAATCAGCAAAGCGGTGGCGAAAAAAATTTATGATCATTTCCACGGCGGCGGCTAGAATTGCGCCGCCTCGCCCCCGGTCGATAACCGCATTTTTCGAGAAGTTATTCGATACGCCATGCTGTCGACACTGCCCATGACGCTGACGCTGTCGCGGATCTTCGCCATCCCGGTCCTGGTCGGGTTGTTCTATCTGCCCGGCGATATCTGGCGCTACGTCGCTTGCGCGCTCTACACGGCCGCCGCGATCACCGACTATCTCGACGGCTACCTCGCGCGGGCATGGAAGCAGCAATCGAAGCTTGGCCGCATATTCGACCCGATCGCCGATAAGCTTCTGGTCGGCGCGGTCATATTGATGCTCGTGGCGAGCGCACGTATCTCCGGCTTGTCGGTTCTGGCCGCGCTGGTCATTCTCTGCCGCGAAATTCTGGTTTCGGGCCTGCGCGAATTTCTCGCCGAGATACGCGCCCATTTGCCGGTGAGCAGGCTCGCCAAATGGAAAACCGGGATTCAGATGACGACGCTCGGGTTCCTCATCGTCGGCGACGCCGAGCCGACGGCGTTCCTGCCGGTGACGTTCATCGGCGACGCCGGCTTGTGGATCGCCGCGGCCTTGACGCTGGTCACCGGATACGACTATCTCGTCGCCGGGCTCAAGCACGTCGACGAGGTCCAGCCCGCGCACGAGACGCAAACGAAGCCCGGATCTTCGCCGGCGGTGGGATCGGCGCGACGGACGGGCTGAGCCCTGCTCGCAATCCGGCGCGCGCGCGATCGGCGGTCAAGGGCCACGGCATGAAGATTTTCGGCTTGGCAGGGTGGAGCGGCAGCGGCAAGACCACGTTGATGGTCCGGCTTATCCCCGAGATCGTCCGCCGCGGCTTGCGCGTCTCGACGATGAAACACGCGCATCACGATTTCGATGTCGATCAGCCGGGCAAGGACAGCTATGAACACCGCGCCGCCGGAGCCAGCGAAGTGCTGATCAGCTCGGCGCGACGGTTCGCCCTGATGCACGAATTGCGCGGCGCCCCCGAGCCGCCGGTCGAGGTGTTGGTCCGCCAGATGTCGCCCGTCGACCTGCTGCTCATCGAGGGCTTCAAGGGGCACGGCCACGACAAGCTCGAGGTGCATCGGCCATCGCTCGGCAAGACGCTGCTTTGCCTGGACGATCCGCGCATCGTCGCGGTGGCGAGCGACGCGCCGGTCGCCGGCTTGAGCGTGCCGCGGTTCGATCTCGACGACGTTTCGGGCATCGCCGATTTCATCCTCGCCCACTGCCGGCTGGCGACGCGCACGCAGCCTCCGTCGCGGGCGGACGCGCAGGCCGGCTGACATGGCCCAGATCTCCGACGACTGCTTCGCCTTCGGCGGCGAACTGATGCGCGCCGACGCGGCGCTCGACATCCTCGCCGCGCGCGTCAGCGTCGTCGCCGGACAGGAGACGGCGCCGCTCGCCGCGGCATGCGGCCGCATTCTCGCCGAGGATGTGATGGCGCATCGCAGCGTGCCGCCGCATGACAATTCCGCAGTCGACGGATTCGCCGTCTATTACGACGATCTCGATCCGGGCGCTGATACCTGCCTGCCCGTGGTCGGACGCATCGCCGCCGGCGGGGCGATGCAAGACCAGGCCGCGCGAGGCACGGCGGTGCGCGTCTTCACCGGCGCCCCGATGCCGCCCGGCCCCGATACGGTGTTCATGCAGGAGGATGCCCGCCTCGAGGGCGATGCGGTCGTCCTGCCGCCCGGCATCAAGCGCGGGGCCAATCGGCGCAAGACGGGCGAGGACGTCAAGGCCGGCAGCGTGATCCTTCATCGCGGCCATCGTTTGCGGCCGCAGGATGTCGGCCTCGCGGCGTCGGTGGGGCGCACCGACCTGGCGGTGTTTCGACCGCTGCGGGTGGCGATCTTTTCGACCGGCGACGAACTGCGCGAACCGGGCCAGGAGACGCCGCCGGGGGCGGTCTACGACGCCAATCGTTATGTGCTTATGGCGCTCTTGGCGCAGCTCGGCTGCGTGGTGCACGATTTCGGGATCCTCGAGGATCGCCGCGAAACGGTCACCGCGGCGCTCGACGGAGCGGCGAAGAGCGTCGACGCCATCATCACCTCGGGCGGCATGTCGACCGGCGACGAGGACCACGTACGCGCCGCGGTCGAGGCCCTGGGATCGATCCATTTCTGGCGGCTGGCGATTCGCCCCGGACGGCCGGTGGCGCTAGGCCAGGTCAGAGGTGTCGCCTTCGTCGGGCTGCCGGGCAACCCGGTGGCGATGATGGTGACCTTCCTGCGCTTCGCGCGGCCGGTGCTGCTGCGTCTCGCCGGCGCAGCGCCCGGCGAGATCGAGCCGCACCTGTTTCGCGTCCGCTCGGCGTTCGACATCAGGAAGAAGCTTGGCCGCCGCGAGTGGATTCGCGCGCGGCTCGCTCCGGGCGCCGACGGCGTGCAGGTGGCCGAGCGGTTTCCGCGCGACGGCGCCGGTATACTGACGTCGCTGGTCGAATCCGACGGGCTGGTCGAGCTCGGCGAGGATGTGACGCAGATCGCCGCCGGCGGCATGGTCGATTTCCTGCCGTTCAGCGAGGTCGTGCGGTGAAGCTGATGTATTTCGCCTGGCTTAGGATGCGCGTCGGCGTCGGCGAGGAGAACGTGACGCCGCCTGAGTACGTGCGCGACGTGCAATCGCTGCTCGAATGGCTGAAGACGCGCTCGCCCGGCCACGCGGCGGCGCTCAAGGAGATGTCAGTCGTGCGCGTGGCGGTCAATCACGAATACGTGCCGCTCGCGCACCCGGTGAAGCAGGGCGACGAGATCGCCCTCTTCCCGCCGGTGACCGGTGGATAAAGCGGACGCAAGGGTGCGGCCATGATCCGCGTGCAGCGCGAGGATTTCGACGTCGGCAAGGAGATCGCCGCACTCAGCCAAGGCCGCCATGAGGTCGGCGGGGTGTGCTGCTTCATCGGCCTGGTGCGCGAGATCGCCGGCGGCGCCAAGGTCGACGCGATGACGCTCGAGCACTACCCCGGCATGACCGAAAAGCAGCTCGCCGAGATCGACGCCGAGGCGCAGCGCCGCTGGCCGCTCGCAGCCTCGCTGATCGTCCACCGTTACGGCCGGCTCGAGCCGGGCGATCGCATCGTGCTCGTCGTCACCGCCTCGGCCCATCGCGAGGCGGCGTTCGAGGCGTGCCACTTCCTGATCGACTGGCTCAAGACCAAGGCGCCGTTCTGGAAGCTCGAGGA
>DATFES010000334.1:0-5279 GCA_035250945.1 Alphaproteobacteria bacterium
GGCGGCGCGATCTCGCGGCGTTGGCCCGCGCCGGGTTCAGCCTGGAGATCGCGCGCCGGATCGTCGATGCGGACAGCGCCGCTTCGATCGAGGACGAGCTGGCCGGCCGGTGAGTGGCCGATTTGACATCAGCTCTCCGCCGGCGGCGAGGAGGGAACGAGGGGGCCGGCGTTGGCGAAATGCAGCGTACGCTGCGGAAACGGGATGACGATGCCCTCGCGATCGAAGGCGATCTTGATCCGCCGGTTGAAGGCGCGCATGACATTCCATTGCTGAATGGGGCGCGTCTTGATGCGCGCCTTGATGACGATCGCCGAGTCGGCGAACTTGTCGACCCCGAGCACTTCGAGATCCTCGAGGATCATCCGGCCGACCTCGGAATCCTCGCGCAGCTTGGCGCCCTCGGCCTTGAGGACCGCCATCACCTTGTCGACGTCCGCGTCGTAGGCGACGCCGAGGTCGAACACGGCGAAGGCGAAATCCTTGGTCATGTTCGATATCGTCTTGAACTCGCTGAACGGGATCGTGTGCACGGTGCCGTCGAAGGCGCGCAACCTGATCGTCCGCACCGACATCCATTCGACCACGCCCGAGTTGTCGCCGAGGCGCACCACGTCGCCGATGGCGATCGAGTCCTCGGCGATGACCGAAACGCCGGCCAGCACATCCTTGATCAGATCCTGCGCGCCGAGGCCGACGGCGATGCCGACCGCGCCCGAAACGGCGAGCAGCGGCGTGATGTTGACGCCAAGCTCGGAAAGCACGACGAGCCCGACGAAGGCGGCCAGCACCATCACCACCACCCGCTCGACCAGCGGCTGGATGGTGCGAATGCGCGCAACGCGCCGCCATTCGTCCATGCCGCGCCCGAACGAGCGGCCGATGTAGCGCTCGATCCCGAAATTCGCCAGTTCCCACAGACCCACCGCGGCCAGCGCGGCCGCGGCGATGGCGATGGCGCTGCCGCCGACACGGCGGCCGAACGGAGTCGCCAGCCATTCCAACGAATCGAGGCCCCAAGCCTGGAATATCGCCAACGCCGCGAAGATGTAGATCGCCGCCGAAGCCGCCGTCGTGAACAGCGAGAGATATCGGTTGGCGCGCGCCTCGAGGCCGGGATAGCGCCGCCGTGTCTCGTCGCCGACCGCCAACAGATGCCGCAGCAATCGCCGCACTATGGTCGCCAGCGCCAACGCCGCCGCCGCGATGACGAAGGTCGCGACGGTGGCGCGCGCAACGTAGGCGAATCCGCCATCCGGCTGGACGAGCCAGATCATCGTCACGAACACGACATAGACGATCGCTCCGACGTGCCAATATCTGGCGAGCCGCGCCTGCAAGTTCGGCTCTCCATCGCTCGCCGTTCCGGCGCGTCCAGCCAGCGCTCGTGCGACATCGTGGCGCGATTGCAGGATTAGGGCCAACAGTAAGAGCCCGATGAGCAGGCCGAGCAGCTTGGAAAGGAATTCGTGCCCGGAGGCCGGCAGTCCCAACAGGAGCGCGGATTCGACCGCGACGAAGCCGTAGATCGCAAAATTGGCCAGCCGGCGGACCCAGAGGTCGACATACGCAGCCGTCTCGTCGGCCATCGGGGTGAGCCTCAGACCGGCCGCGCGCGGCGCGAATAGTGCGATGGACAGCAGGCCCACCAGCCGAGCCATGACGTTGGCGTTGACGAATGCGAGGGCGACGAGGCGCGCGGTGCGCGACGGCTCCGAAAAGGTCAGCGCCGCGATCGCGACCGCGCCGAAGACGACGATGGGAACGAGGCAAATCATCACGTAAACCAGCAGCCGGCCGAGCCGCCACAGCGTGACCGTCGCCCGGTCCAGCGGGATCGAGCGTTCGAGACGATTGCGCGCGCGCCGCAGGGCCTGCACGGCGATCCATTCCGCCGCCCATCCGGCGCCGAGGGCCAACGCCAATTTTCCGAAAATGTCGGCGAGCCGCGCCCGCCGATCCTCGTCGCTGAGTTGCCGCTCCAACCAGTCGTACAGTTTCGGCGCGTCGGTCACAAAGTCGACGGCGTCGAACACCGCCTTGCCGACGTCGACGAGCGTCTCGGAAATCGATTTGAGGAAGCGCGTCGCGACGCGATCGGGCAGCGCCGGCTCGTCGGCCTGAGCTTCCTTCTTGGCGGCGATCGCCCAGCGAAGTTGGTCGATGAACTTCTTGCGCTCGGCCTCGTCCTCGATCGTGGCGATGAATTGCTCGAGTTCGTCGATGCCGACCTTCGCGTCGTTGGGCAATGGCTGGGCGCGCACCGGGGCCGCCGCGCCGGCCAGCGCGGCGGCGATGAGCAACGCCGCAAACATGCAGGAGAACGGAGCGAAAACGCAGCGGAATCGCATGGCGCGCCTAATCTAGGGCGTCGCGAACGCGATGTCAGCCGGTGCTTTGCGCGCGAATCCAGCCGCTCCCCTCATGACGGCATGGGAATCGCGTCGGATGAAGAATCTCGGCGAGGATCTCCAGGGACTCGACGAGCCGCGGCCCCGGCCGGTTGAAGTATTGATTGCCGTCGAGCAGAAACACCGCGCCCTTCCCAACCGCGCGCAATCCGCGCCACTGCGGCCGGCGGACCAGCGGCGCAAGCTCGGTGCGCGTACGCGCGATGTCGAAGCCGCAGGGCAGGATCGCGATCAGGTCGGGATCGGCGGCGGCGAGCGCATCGAGGTCGAGCCACGGGGAATGACGCCCCGGTTCGCCGAACAGGCTCACGCCGCCGGCCATGGCGATCAATTCAGGCATCCAGTTCCCCGCCGCCATCGGCGGCTCGATCCATTCGATCGCCGCCATGCGCGGGCGTGGCAGGCCGCCGACCAAATCGGCGATGGCCGCCATCCTCGCCCGCATGCCGGCGTCGAGCTCGACCGCTGCTTCGTCGCGGTCGAGCGCTCGGCCGATGCGCGCGATATCGGCGAAAACGTCGGCGAGCGCAAACGGCGCAAGGGCAACGACGGCGGGTCGGCTGCCGGTCCACGCGGCAAGCGCCCGTTCGACATCGGCAAGCGAAACCGCGCAGACCTCGCATTGCGTCTGAGTGACGATCATGTCGGGCTGGAGCGCAGCCAAGCGCTCGGCATCGATCTCATAGATCGACAGCGCTTGTTCGACGAGCGCGCGCACGTCGCGGTCGATGTCGACGCTTGGCCGCGCCGGATCGAGACGCGGCCGGCTTAGCGCCGGCAGGCGGCGGATCGCGGCGGGGAAATCGCATTCGTGGCTGCGGCCGACCAGCATGGATTGGGCGCCTAGCGCGCAGACGATCTCGGTCGCGCTGGCGAGCAGGGATACGACGCGAAGCTCGGCCATGGACGGTTTCTCCGGTCCATTGACGATAATCGACCGCCAGCCGGGCGGGTGGGAACGATTGACATCGCCGAGCCCGCATCGGCAAATAACTCCAATCCGGGCATGAAACGAGGGAAACGCCATGGTACGCAAGGCTTCGATCGCCGCCGTGTCGCTGGCCGCGCTGATCGCCGTCGCCACGGGCGCGTCGGCGCAGGAAAAGGTAACCATCGGCGCGCTCAAGCTCGCCTCCTCGGGGCCGATCTTCATCGCCGCCGAGAAAGGCTGGTTTCGCGACCAAGGCCTCGATGTGCAGATCAAGACCTTCACCGCCGCACAGCAAGTGCCGGTCGCCGTAACCTCGGGCGACGTGGATTTCGGCATCACCGGCCTTACTGCCGGCTTCTTCAATCTTGCCGGCCGCGGGGCGATCAAGATCATCGCCGCGCAAAGCCGCGAGGAGCCGGGCTTCAACCTTGTCGCCTACATGGTGACCAATCAAGCCTACGACGCCGGCTTCAGGTCGCTGAAGGATTTTCCGGGCAAGCGCGTCGGCATGACGACCGTCGGCTCGACCTTTCATTACTCGCTTGGCCTGCTGGCGCAGAAATACGGTTTCGATCTCGCCAAGGTCACCATGGTGCCGCTGCAATCGCTGCCCAACATGTCGGCGGCGTTCAAAGGCGGTCAGGTCGACGCCATTCTAGTCCCGGTCACCGGCGCGCGGGCGCTCGAGGCGGAGAAGGCGGGCCGTATTCTCGGCTGGGTCGGCGACGAAACGCCGTGGCAACTGGGCGCGCTTTTCACTGGCCCGCGCACGATCGAGACTCGGCGCGCGACGGTCGTGAAATTCATCACAGCGTATACAAAGGCGACCGAGGCGTATCACTTGGCTTTCAATCCGAGGGATAACGCGGGAAAGCCGTTGCGAAGCCCCGGTCATGATGAGCTGCTCGCCATCATCGCCAAGGCGGTCGAACAGCCGCCCGAACGCATCGCCGTCGGCCTGCCGTATATCGACGCCAAAGGCAGGCTCAATGTCGGCGACATCTATAACCAAGTCGCCTTCTGGCAGGCGCACGGCCAGGTCGACAAAAGCGTCGACGCCAAGTCGATCCTCGATCTGTCCTTCGTCGAGGGTCATTTCAACCTGCCGCGCTAAAGCGGAGGCGTAGGCGCCGTGGAGCTCGTCGTCGCAGGCGTCGGCCACCGCTACGGCGAGCTGGCCGCGCTCGAGGCGATCGACCTCACCGTTCGCGAGGGCGAGATCCTCGCCCTCATCGGACCGTCGGGTTGCGGCAAGTCGACGCTGCTTGGCATCATGGGCGGCATCTTGCGGCCGAGCGCTGGCCGCGTGCTGGTCCGGGGCGTGCCTCCGTCCGATTCGCTCAATCCGTTCACCTACGTCTTCCAGGATTTCGCGCTGCTGCCGTGGCGCACCGTCGAAGGCAATGTCGCGCTGCCGCTCGAGCATCACGGGCTGAGCGCGGCCGAGCGCGCGCGGCGCGCCGACGACGCACTGGCGCGGACCGGCCTCACCGAATTTCGCCGCGCCTACCCCAAGCAGCTCTCGGGCGGCATGCGCCAGCGCGTCGGCATCGCTCGCGCGCTGGTCGTGCGGCCGGCCATCCTGCTGATGGACGAGCCGCTTTCGGCGCTCGACGCACAGACGCGCGAGCTGCTGATGGAGGATTTCCTGGCGCTTTGGCTGCGCGAGCGGGTGACGGCGGTTTACGTCACCCACAATCTCAGCGAAGCGTTACGGCTGGCCGACCGCGTCGCCATCCTGTCGCGCCGGCCCGGGCGGTTGCGCGAGATGGTGACGATCGACATTCCGCAGGCCGAGCGCACGTCGCTGGCGGCGCAGGCGGGGCTCGCCCATCTCCACGAGCAGCTTTGGGCTCTCATAAAAGCGGAAGCGCAAGTCGCCGAGCGCGAGGTGGTCGCCGCATGAGCGCGGTACCGGAGGAAGCGGTCGCCCAGTC
>DATFES010000337.1:0-6164 GCA_035250945.1 Alphaproteobacteria bacterium
CGCATCGTCACCACCGGAACGCCCATGTAAAGCGCCTCGCACGTCGTTGTCGTGCCGTTATAGGGAAACGGATCGAGCGCCACGTCGATCTCGCCGTAGAGAGCGAGATGCCCCGATATTTCGCGCCGGTATCCGACAAGACGCAGCCGCTCAGGGGCGACGCCATGCTGGGCGAGCACCGTCATGTAGCGGGCTCGCGTATCGGGATCGTTGGCTGCCGCCGTTTTCATCAGCAGACGCGAGTCGGGAACGCGCCGCAAGATCCGGGCCCACGCGGCGATGACGCCGGGGGCGATTTTCGGCTGATTGTTGAACGAGCCGAAGGTGATCCGCCCGGCGCGCGAGGATGGCGGCGGGGCGACTTCCGGAGCTTCGTCGGGCGGCAGGTAGGCGAGAAAACAGCGCGGCAGACGCCACAGCCGTTCGCTGTAAAAATCGTCGTCGTCGCCCGGCGGGTCGGCGATCGCATCGGTCAGACGGAAATCCACCTCGGGCAATCCGGTGGTGTTGGGGTAGCCGAGATAGGTCGCTTGAAGCCGCGCCGGCTTGCGCGCCATGACGCCCATTCGGTTACCTGAGGTGTGGCCGGCGAGATCGACAAGGATATCGAGATCGTCGCCGTGGATAAGCTCGGCAGCCGCGATGTCGTTGAGCGGCTCGATGTTGCGCCACAGATCGGCGTGCCGGCGGATTCGGGCGGTCATGGCGTCCGCGACGGCGCTATTGGCGTACAGACAAAGCTCGATCCGCGCGGCGTCGTGCGCGGCGGCAAGCGGGGCGAAGAAATACGCCACCGAATGCTGGCGGAAATCGGGGGACAGGTATCCGACGCGCAGCTTGCGGCGCGCTGCCGGCGGAGCGCGCCGCGGCAGGTTCGTCGGCCGTAGCTTCTCGGCGAAAACGCGATGCAGCGCCGCCACCTCGGCGGCGCTTAGATCGTCGCGATAATTGGCGGCGAACAAGAGGTTCGAATGCGCCGTTTGATCGCCGCCCGATACGGCGATCGCCGCGTCGAACGCGGCCATTCCCTCACCGACGCGCCCCTGCTGGCAAAGCGCGAAGCCGCGATTGCTGTGCAGGCCGGCATTGGCCGGCTCTAGCGCCAACCCGGCCGCGCAATGCGTCAGCGCCTCGCCCAACCGGCCGATCAGGGTCAGCGCGTTCGATAGGTTCAGACGGCCCATCACGTCGTCGGGCGCCATGCGTACGGCGACCTCGAGCGCCGGGATCGCTTCATCCATTTGATGCCGGCGAAGCAATAGCGTACCCAGCGTCAGCCGCAGCGCGGCGTGGTCGGGATGACGATCGAGTCCGCCGCGGATCAGCGCGACGGCCTCGTCGTAGCGACCCTGCGCGCCGAGCGTGACGCAGAGATCATTGAGATCGCCGGCGCCGCCGGGCGCCCGGGCAAGGAGCGCGCGATACGTCGCTTCGGCTTGGGAGAATCGTTCGACTTTGAACAGCGCGTGGGCGAGGCGGCGGAGGATCGCTGGGTCGTCCGGGGCCGCCGCATTGGCGCGGACGAACGCCGCCGCCGCTTCCGGCCAACGCTTTCGTCGTTCATTGAGCCGGCCCAACGAAAGCAGCGCCGGGACGAAATCCGCGCGAATCCGCAACGCATTGGCGACGAGGCTCTCCGCCTCGCCATCGCCGGCGTCGTCGTGGCGTGCCATCAGGAGTTCGGCGAGGTTCGTTATCGCCTCGGCGAAATCGGGCGCGGCTTTCAGGGCGTCGCGATACGCCATTTCAGCCTCCACTCCGCGATCGGCTGCGCTGAGGGCGTTGGCCAGGTTGTAACTGGCGATGGCGTGACCCGGCGAGCGCGCTAGCGCTGCCCGGTGTGCGGCGATCGCCTCGTCCAGCCTGTCGAGCGCCTTTAGCGCCGAGCCGCGCTCGGTCTCGGGCAGGGGATCGTGCGCCATGAGCCGCGCCGCTTCGGCGAAGGCGTCGATCGCCTCGGCGTGGCGGCCGAGCGACTTGAGCGACAGGCCCATGTTCAACCATGCGCCACCAAACCTTGGCGCGTGCTTTACGGCCTCGCGAAAGCTTGCGATCGCCAACTCATAGTTCGCCGCCGCGCGCTCGGCGTTGCCGAGGTTGAACCAGATGTCGCCCCGTTGGGGCGTTTGAGCCAGCGCACGACGGTAGGCGTCGATCGCGCCGGGCAGATCGCCCGTGGCGCGCAGCGCCGCGCCGAGATTGGCCAGCGCGTCGACATGGTTACGGTCGCGGGCGAGAATCGCGCGATAGGCGGCGACCGCAGCCGGATAGTCGCGTCGTTGATAGGCGGCGAGCGCAAGGGCGAAGTGGCGCGCCGCCGTGTCGCGAACCGGGCCTCGATTCATCGCCGTAGAACAATCAGAAATGGTACGCTTGCGTCAAGCCAGATCCATCCCTGGTGGCTGGCGGGCGGCGTCGGAGCGGGCGGTATCGGCGTTGGCGGTCGGGGCCGATTGCCCTAGATTGCTCGCCATGTCGCAACGCAAGACGCTGATTCTTTCCGGCGCCAGCCGCGGCATCGGCCACGCCACGGTAAAGCGATTCGGCGAGGCCGGTTGGCGCATCTTCACGTGCTCGCGCGAGGCGGTTCCCGCCGAGTGTCGCCGTGATCCCAACTGGGCGCACCACATCGTCGCCGATCTGGCTGGCGCCGAGGGCCGTGAGCATTTCATCGCCGAGGTCAATCGCCGGCTCGAGGGCGGGCCGGTCGATGCGCTGGTCAACAATGCGGGCGTCTCCCCCAAGACCAGCTACAACGAGCGCCTCGGCGTGCTCCATGGCGAGCTCGCGGAATGGCGGAGCGTGTTCGAGTTGAACCTCTTCGCCGCGCTCGAATTGGCGCGCGGCTTTGCCGGCGGACTCGCCAAGGCAAAGGGCGCCATCGTCAACGTGACGTCGATCGCCGGACACGCCGTCCATCCGTTCGCGGGATCGGCCTATTCGACTTCGAAAGCCGCCTTGTCGGCCTTGACGCGCGAGATGGCGGCCGAATTCGCCGCGCTCGGGGTGAGAGTCAACGCGGTCGCGCCGGGCGAAATCGCCACCGAGATGATCGGTCCGGAATACGAGCCGCTGGTCAACCGCATTCCCATGCACCGGATGGGTACGACCGAGGAAGTCGCGAGCGTGATTTTTCAGCTCTGCGGCAGCGAATTCGGTTACGTCACTGGCACCGAAATCTTCGTCACCGGCGGGCAACATTTGGTTTAGTCGGGCGTCACTCCGAGAATCAGATCGCCGCAAGTCTGTCGCGGTACCAAGCCAGGCGCTGTTCGGTTTGCGCAATGTCCTGGGCCAGCCAATCGGCGAGAAGCGGGCTGCCGCCAACCTGCTGGTCGCGTAGATCGCGCAGCCGCACCAGCTCGGCCTCCGACAACTCGACCAGCATGCGAAGTTGGGCTTTGCGATCGGCTGGCTCGAGCAGATGAAAATGGCGCAGTTTGAGGGCCACCACCATCTTTGTCAGATCGGTCATCGGCGCGCGTACGCGGCTCTTCAGCAATTCGACCAGGGCCGCGCGGCCGGCATCGGTCAACTTGACCGGAGTCTCGCCCTTGAGGCTTTGGCCTGGACCCGTGCGCGGGTCGACCGGCTCGATCAGTCCCTCGTGGCGCAGCGTCTCGATCGACGGTCCCAACACGTCGAGCGTCGGCCCAAGCATGCGACTGGCGAAATGACGAACCGCGACGGCGAGATCGCCGTATTGCCGCGGCCCCTCGGTCAGCGCGCCGAGCGCCGCAAGTCGGATGGCTTCGGTGGGAATCAAGGTTTGGTCGCGGCTTGGGGGCATTGGCCTGGCATCGAGCGCCGCTTGGTCGGCACGTCGCGTTTAAGAACGCGGGTTGGCGCGCAGGCGCTCGCCGCGCCGGCGCAGGGTTTCGACCGCCAGCATCAGCAGGATCGAGACGGCGATCAAGATCGTCGCCGCGGCGGTGATGGTGAGGCTGATGTTGTCGTTGATGCCAGCGAACATCTGGCGAGGCAGCGTGCGCTGGCCGGGGCCGGTGACGAACAGGGCGACGACGACTTCGTCGAACGAAGTGGCGAAGGCGAATAGCGCGCCCGACGCGACACCGGGCAAGATCAGGGGTAGCATCACTTTGAAGAACGCGCGCAGCGGCCCCGCGCCGAGGCTGGCGGCGGCGCGCAGCAGCGTCACGTCGAAACCCGAAAGCGTCGCGAAAACGGTGACGACGACAAAGGGACTGGCAAGCGCGGTGTGGGCGAGGATCAGCCCGCCGTAATTGTTGGTAAGCCCATACGGCGCGAAAGCGAAATACACGCCGACGGCGACGATGACGATCGGAACCACCATCGGCGAGATCAACACCGCAAGCGCCAGGCCCCGTCCGGGAAACCGTGCCCGCCACAGCCCGATCGCCGCGAGCGTGCCGAGCGTCGTCGCCGCGATGGTCGCGGCGACGCCGACGATGAGGCTGTTCCAGAGCGCCGGCAGCCAGAATTGCGACGTGAAGAACTCCTCGTACCAGCGCAGGCTCAGCCCGGGAAGCGGGTAATGGAGGAATCCGCCGCTCGAGAACGACAGCGGCACGATGGCGACGATCGGCGCGATCAAGAACAGCACCGCCACGCCGGCGACGGCGCGAAGCGCCCAGTATGCGAAGCGCTCGCCGAGCGTCGCGTTGGCGGGAAGCGCCATGGCGGTCATCCGAGCCTCAGCCGCTCGAATCCGACCAGGCGGTTGTAGACTGCATAGAGCGCCATGGTCGCGACAAGCAGCATGAGCGACAGCGCAGCCGCCATTCCCCAATTGATAGTGCGACTGGCGTAGAAGGCGACGAAATAGCTGATCATCTGGTCCTCGGCGCCGCCAACCAGCGCCGGCGTGATGTAGTACCCAAGCGCCTGGATGAAGACCATAAGCGCGCCGGCGCCGATTCCTGGCAGCGTCTGCGGCAGATACACGCGGCGAAAGGCGAGGTATGGCGTCGCGCCAAGCGACGTCGCGGCGCGCATGTGGCTCGCCGGAATGTTCTTCATCACGCTGTAAAGCGGCAACACCATGAACGGCAGCAGGATGTGCACCATGGCCACATATACCGCGAACCGGTTGAAGATCATCGGCAGCGGTTGGCCGATCATGCCGAGCCCGATCAGAAAATTATTAAGCACGCCCTCGCGCTGCAAGATGACCACCCACGCCGCGGTGCGCACCAGCAGCGAAGTCCAGAACGGCAGCAGGACAAAAACCAGCATCAGGTTCGCCGCGCGCGCCGGCAGGCTCGCCAGCAGATAGGCGAGCGGAAATCCGACGACGAGGCAGATCAAGGTGACGACCCCGGCGATGGTGAACGTGCGGATCAGGATGTCGACGAACACGGCTTGATCCGCCGGCGCCGAAACGATCGCCTGATCGGCATCGCGCCGCAAATCGAGCGCGGCCAGAAGATAAAGATCGGTAACCGGTCCGCCGGCGCGCCGGAGCGCTGCCCAGGTCTCGCGGACTTCCCATCGCGGATCGATGGCCGCGAGTGCTGCGCGCGGCGAGCCTTGCACATCGGCAGGGAGCCGACGCGCCGTGGCGAACATCAACGTCCGGAAACCGTTGACGTCGTAGTTGAGGCGCGTTGCGGCGCTGGCGAGATTTCCGGCCTCGCGCGCCGCGCGGATGTCGTCGATGAGCGCTGCGAACGCCCGCTCGGACGGAAGGTCGCGACCATCCCATTCGGCGAGCGCCGCGGTGACCCGCGGCAGGATGCGCGCCGCGTCGCGATCGGAGACGCCATGCCACAGCATCGCGCCGATCGGCGCGATGAACGTCACCACGATGAACACGAACAGCGGCAGCACAAGTCCGATGGCGATCGCCTGGTTTCGCCGCTGTCCGCGCCGCAATCCGGCGCGGATTCCCGCGGTGTCGCTCGCGGCTACGGAAATCATCGAGGCACGCACAACCTCGTCCTGAGCCTACCGAAGGACGAGGTCGTGCGGAACGAAGTCTCATGGTCCTCATGCCTCGACCGGCTCAGCATGAGGAACGACCTATTTTCGTTAGGCGGCCAGCGGCTACCGCGCCACCCAGGCGTTGAAACGCTGGTTCAGCTTGTCGATATTCTCGAGCCAGTAGGCATCGCTGATCTGGATCGCCGACTCGATGTTCTGCGGCGCCGTCGGCAATTCGTCCAGCACCGCCTTGTCGATCA
>DATFES010000343.1:0-4022 GCA_035250945.1 Alphaproteobacteria bacterium
TCGGTGGCCCGATAGACGCGCGATAACGTTTTCATGATGCGGCTCTCGACTGCGAGGGGGCGGTGGGAAGCATGCGCCGAACCGTTGGATCTTGCGTGCCTCTACGCTACATTGGGGACATACACACCTCCGGCAAGTACGATCTTTTTGGATACTGCCCGGTCGACATGACGAAAAAGAAGGTTTCGTGCCCGGTCGAAGTGACCCTAGGGGTGATCGCGGGCCGCTGGAAGGTGATGATCATCCACCAGCTGCTCGAAGGCACCAAGCGATTCAATCGGCTTCAGCGCGAACTCTCCGGCATTACCCACCGGACACTGGCCAAACAGTTGCGTGAAATGGAGGAGGCCGGTCTTGTCGAGCGTCGCGATTACAAGGAGATACCCCCGCGGGTCGAATATCGCCTGTCGCCGTTCGGGCTGACGCTCAAGGACATCCTTTGGTCGATGCACGTCTGGGCCGAAAAATACGGCCACAGGATCCCGCGTCAATCGATCGTCGCCGGGGCGGCAGGATCGCACGGTCGGGCGCTCAGTCGACGGTAAGCGAGAAGCGCAAGAAAACTTCGTCCTCGGCGTAACCGCGCTCGCGGTACAGCGCTTGCGCTACGGCGTTGGAGCGCGCGGTGGTGAGTTCGAGGCGCAATGCGCCGGTCTCGCGCGCGAAACCGCGGGCGCGGTCCATCAACAATCGACCCACGCCATGCCGCCGCGCTTCCGGCGCCACATAGAGATCGTTCAGGATCCAAATTTTGCGCATGCTGACCGACGAGAAACTGGGATAGAGTTGGACGAACCCGAGCCCATCCCCGCTGTCGCGCCGCCGGGCGAGAAAGATCGCCGAATCCTCGGCCTGCAGCCTTGCGCCGATGAAGGCCTGCGCCGCCGCGATGTCGCTGCGTTGCTCGTAGAAAACGCGATACCGATCGAAGAGAGCGGCGACGTCGTCGCGCTCGGCGGGGCGCGCGCGGACGATCGCGATCGGTTGATCGGTCATGCGCGTGGTGAAAATCAGGTCGCGGGCTTCTTGGCCGCCCGCGGATCGCGCGACAATCCGCGCTTTTCGAGGTTCTCGAGATACTCGCGCCACAGGCGCTCCTGGTCGGCGCCGAGTTCGTAGAGATACTCCCACGAATAGATCCCGGTGTCGTGCAGATCGTCGAATTTGATGCGAATCGCGTAGTTGCCGACCGGCTCGATGCCGATGATGCCGACATGGCGGCGGCCGGCGACGATCTGCTTCTCGCCGGGTCCGTGGCCGCGCACCTCGGCCGACGGACTTTCGACGCGCAAAAGCTCGGCCGGCAAGCGGACGCAACGGCCGTCGTCGAAATCGATCTCGAGCATCTTTTCCGCCTGCTTGAGGCGGATTTCGACCGGCCAGGGCTTGACGGCGGGCGCGTTCATCGCGGCGGCGTCGGCGCGCCCGGCGAATCGTCGATGCGGCGAGCCTCGTCGATCAGCATGATCGGGATGCCGTCGCGAATCGGATAGGCGAGGCCAGCCTGGTCGCTGATCAGCTCCTGGCGCTCGCGATCGTAACGCAGCGGACCCTTGGTCAAGGGGCAAACGAGAATCTCGAGCAGCTTCGGGTCGACATCGGCGGATTTGTCGCTCATCGGCCTCGGGCTCCCTCAGTGACGCGCATTCTCAGGTCCGCCGCCGGCGGCGGCCATTTCGAGGAGCGCGATCAACAGGCGCGCGCGCTCCGCCGCTTCCGGCGTTTCGAGCAGCGCCTGTTTTTCGCGCGGCTCGAAGGGACAGATCATGGCTAGCGTGGTGATAAGACGGTCATCGGGCGCGTCGGAAATCGAGCGCCAGTCGGCGGCGATGCTGTGCGCGGTGAAGTACCGCTTGAGCGCCTTGCCCAAGCGTTGGCGATCGAGCGGGTAGCTTGGCTCGGGCGCCAGATCGCCGCCGAAGATGGCGAAATCGGGCACGATGCGGCGGTAACCGTTCAACGGTTCGATCTCCTCGGCGAGCTTGAATCGGCAGACGCCGGAAAGCGTGATGAGATAGCGCCCGTCGTCGGTCTCGCTGAAGCTGGCGATCCGGCCGGCGCAGCCGGTGCCGTAGAGCTTGGGCGGGCGGCCCGGCGCCTCGGGCTCGGTCGGCTGGATCATGCCGATAAGACGCATCGGCGTGGCCAACGCGTCAAGCGTCATGGCGAGATAACGCGGCTCGAAGATGTTGAGCGGCAGGCGGCCATGGGGCAACAGCAGCACGCCGGCGAGCGGGAATACCGGAATGACGCCCGGCAAATCGGCCACGCTCCGCGGCGGACCGACATGCATGTGTTCTCCGTCCTTTCGCCCCCGAGCGGACTCAGGCGAACATCAGGGACGACAGCCGCTTGCGGCCGGCGATGGTCAGCGCGTGCGCGCCGCCGAGCGCCTCGAAGAACTTGACCAACTGCTTGCGCGCCGCTTCGTCGTTCCAGTTGCGGTCGCGCTTGAACAGCTCGAGCAGCTGATCGATCGCCGCTTCGTGCTGGCCGCCGGCGAACAAGGCCAGCGCCAGATCGAGGCGCGCCTGATGATCGGCGGGGTCGTGGGCGACTCGTTCGAGCAACGGCGCGACGTCGCCGGCCTCGGCCGCCAGCTGGGCGAGCTCGAGCGCCGCGCGCGCCGCCTTGACGTCCGCATCCTTCTGCGCGTCGGCCGGCAGGCCGTCGAGTAATTGGCGGGCCCGCGCGGCGTCGCCGGCTTGCAAATAACAGCGGGCAAGGCCGGCCGCGGCGGCGGCGTTCTGCGGCTCGTGCGCCAGAATCTGGCCATAGAGCGCGCTCGCCGTTCCGGCGTCGCCCGCGTCCATCGCCGCCTTGGCCTGCTCGAGCGCTTGGGCGACCGGCGAGGGGCCCTGCGCGGCGGCGGGGCTGCCTGCGGCGACACGCTTGATGAACGCCTTGACCTGGCTTTCGGGCAGCGCGCCGACGAAACCGTCGACCGGGCGGCCGCCCTTGAAGGCGTAAACGGCGGGAATCGACTGGATCCGCATCTGCTGGGCGATCTCGGGGTTCTCGTCGATATTGATCTTGACCAGTCGGACCGAGCCGTTCGCCTCGCGCACCGATTTCTCGAGCGCCGGCCCGAGCTGTTTGCACGGCCCGCACCACGGGGCCCAGAAGTCGACGATCACCGGGACTTGGCGCGACGCCTCGATGACGTCGTCCATGAACCCCATGATATCGCTGTCCTTGATCAGGTTGGCGCCGCCGTTGGGCTTGGCGGCGCTGAGAAGCGGTTCCATTCGGGCAGTGTTTCCTTGCGTGCGCGACGAGGCACGGCAATGGGCCGGACCCGACTTCATAGATGGCGCGTTTGGCGTGGCCTGGCAACCCCTTGTCTGGTCGCTAGAGACCGCCAGGCGAGGGCCTTATCGCCGGGCGAGGGCGGCTTGCATTCCTGGGCCGAGGACGTATGATCCGGCCCGCTGCGTCGGCGGGGGAAGCGAGTTTCGCCACTCCGCCGGCAGACCCCCGCGGGAGTAGCTCAGTGGTAGAGCATCACGTTGCCAACGTGAGGGTCGCGGGTTCAAGTCCCGTCTCCCGCTCCAATTTTTCCAAATCTTAACTGTTCCGCGATTTGAGGGGAGCGCGCCGGCAATCACCCAGCGAGCACGCACACGCAGCGCGCTCGAATTTCATCACGGCTGATCCGATCTCGACCTGGGTCGAGCGAATCGCGTATCGTCTCTATTGAACTAATCTGCGCTGTACTGAATCTGGGTATTGAGTATTTGCTGTAAAAGTCGAGCCCGATCCCAATTTCATACGGCGATTTGGACGACGCGCTTGGTCGCGCGATCCAGATCAAAAAGGCCGATAGCATTTCATGGAAGATCGAGGGCGATGATGGCGCTCGACTCGCAAGGGCTACATCGACGATGTACTTCGTCGCTGACAGCACGAATTGGAACTCGCTGGCCGCCCCAAGGTCACTGAAGCTCCCCCAGAGTGGTCGGTAAGAGTGGTGAGCAAGACCAAAGCAACGGCCCAAGTATAGTTCAAACCGCTGTCGGGAC
>DATFES010000351.1:0-6496 GCA_035250945.1 Alphaproteobacteria bacterium
GTCCCGCCAGCACGCGATCGATCGCGCCGCGGCCTGCGGCGGCGACGCCGGCGGCGGCTGCCGCGCAACGCATGCGCTCCGCGGGGTCGTCGAGCATTCGGCCAATCGCCGCGGCCAGCGATTCGGCGTCGCGAATCTCGATCGCGCCGTGCGCGACGATCAGTTCGGCGGCGATGTCGCGGAAATTCGCCATGTGCGGCCCGAAGACAAGCGCGCAATCGAGCCGCGCCGCCTCGAGCGGGTTCTGACCGCCGTGAGGGACCAGCGATCCGCCGATGAACGCAAGGCCGGCCAGCCTGTAGAACAGCCCGAGCTCGCCCATGGTGTCGGCGAGGTAGACGCCATGCGCGGCGGTCGGCGTATCGCCCGGCGTCCGGCGCGCCACGGCGATTCCATCGGCCGCCAGGGTCGCGGCGATCTCCGCGCCACGCGTCGCGTGGCGGGGAACGATGATCGTCAACAGATTCGCTCGCCGTGCCGTCAATGCACGGTGCGCCTGGGCGACGATCGACTCCTCGCCCGGGTGCGTGCTGGCGGCGAGCCATATCGGGCGGCCGCCGAGCGCGGTCCGCAGCCGCGTCAGTTCCTCCGTATCGAAGGCGAGCGGCGCGCCGTCGAACTTGAGATTGCCGACGTAACGCACGTTGACCGCGCCGAGTTGTTGCAGGCGCTCGGCGTCGCCGGCGCTTTGCGCCAGCACCGGCATGAATGCCTCGAGCGGTGCGGGGAACAAGGCGCGCGCCGCCCGCCAGCGTGCGAACGATCGCGACGAAAGCCGGGCGTTCACCAAGGCCATCGGAAACCCGCGTTGCTGCGCCGCCGCGACTAGATTGGGCCACAGCTCGCCTTCGACCCAGATCGCCGCGTCGGGGCGCCAGTGGTCGAGGAAGCGGGCGATCCACCGCGGCACGTCGAGCGGCACGAACTGGTGGATCGTATTGGCCGGCGGCCGTTCGGCGACCAGGCGCCCCGCCGTCACGGTGAAGCTGGTGAGCAATACATGAATACGAGGATGCATCGCGACGATGCGCTCGATCAAGCCGAGCACGGAGCGCGTCTCCCCGAGGCTCGCCGCGTGCACCCACAAAAGCCGGCCCGCCGGGCGCGGCCGCGATGCGTGGCCGCGACGCTCGCCGAGCCGTTGCGCCTCCTCCTTATCGCGGCCGGCGCGGCGGTCGAGCCAGATGCGCAGCGCCGGTTCGGCCACGCTGGCGAGCGCGCGATAGACGGCGCGGCTCATGCTGCGCCCAGGACTGCGGAATCCCCGGCCCGGAGCGGCGCAGGTTCGACCGGCGTTCGACCACAGCGGCGATCCGCCTCGGCCGTGATCGCGTTGAGCTGCGCTTCGACCTCGAGTCGCGCGCGCTCGAGTGCCGCGCCGTCGGCATCGGGCGGAACCTCGACCGGTCGGCCATAAATGAAGACTCCGCGGCCGAACGGCAACGCGATCAGGAAGCGGTCCCAACTCTCGAGCACGCGACCGCGCGTGGTCGAATAGGTCACCGGAATGATCGGCGCGCCGGACAGCCGCGCGGTCACGATTAGCCCCGCCGAGGCCCGCATGCGCGGCCCGCGCGGCCCATCCGGGGTTACGACCACTGGATCGCCGTCTTTGAGCGCCTTCACCATGGCGCGCACGGCGGCTGCGCCGCCGTTCGAGCTTGATCCGGCAATCGTGTCGATGCCAAAGCGGGCGATGACGCGCGATATCAGCCGCCCGTCGGCATGCTCGGAGACCAACATGCTGATTGGCATTCGCCTCCGCCACATGGTCGGCATCATCAGCATTCGGCCGTGCCAAAACGCGCCGATGAATGCACGGCCGCCGGTCAGGATCGGCGGCTCCCCGCCGACCACCTCCCAGCGCGACGTCGCCCAGGCGAGGCGCATGAACCGCACGCAAATCCAGGCGATGGCGCGTTGCGCCAGCTCTTGACGGAGAAATCGTTTCACCGGGACGCGCTCCTCAGGCCCGGGCCCGGCCCTTCGCTGCCGCGGCAAGGTCGCTCGCCGCGGAGTCCTCGCCCGCCTGAAGCGCATGCAGGCGGGAGTAGGCGCCGCCGCGGGTGATGAGCTCGGCGTGGCGACCCTGCTCGACCACGCGGCCGTCCTCGATGACGTAGATTATGTCGGCATCGATGATCGTCGACAGCCGGTGCGCGACGACGACGGTCGTGCGTCCCTTCATCAGCGTGGCGAGCGCGCCCTGGACTTGCCGCTCCGATTCGTTGTCGAGCGCCGAAGTCGCCTCATCGAGCAGCAATATCGGCGCGTCCTTGATCAGCGCGCGGGCGATGGCGACCCGCTGGCGTTGCCCGCCCGAGAGCTTGGCGCCGCGTTCGCCGACGACCGTGTCGTAACGCTCGGGAAGGGCGGCGATGAATTCGGCGGCGCCGGCGAGCTTCGCCGCGCGCTCGATCTCGGCTTCGCTGGCGTTCGGCCTGCCATAGGCGATATTGGCCCGGATCGTGTCGTGGAACAGGCTCACTTCCTGGCTGACGATGGCGATACGCGCCCGCAGGGACGCGAGCGTAACCTGGCGCACATCGACATCGTCGATGGTGACGCGTCCGGCGTCGACATCGTAAAAACGCGGCACGAGATTGAGCACGGTCGACTTGCCGCTGCCCGACGGACCGACCAACGCGACGGTACGGCCGGATGGCGCGACGAGGCTTACGCCTTCGAGCGCCGTCCGTCCTGCCGTCTCGCCATGCCCCGCACGATAGGCGAACCGCACGTTCTCGAAGCGGATCTCGCCGGGACCGGGCGGCATTGCGCGGGCGCCGGGCCGGTCGCGGATCTCGGGCTCGATGTCGAGCAGGGCGAAGACGCGCTCGGCGGCGGCGAGGCCTTCTTGAAGCGTGGCATTGAGACTGGCCACGCCCTTGACCGGCTGGTAGGCCAGCAGAAGCGCGGTGATGAAGGAAAAGAAGGTGCCGGGCGTCGTGTTTCCGGCGATCACCTGGCTGCCGCCGTAGAGGATGACCAGCGCCACGGCGACGCTACCGAGCGTCTCCATGATCGGGTGGGCGGCCGAGCGTGTGCGCGCGGCCTTGACGACAAGCCGGAAAACGCTGTCGACCGCAGAACGCGCCCGGCCAGTCTCGTAATCCTCCATGCCGTAGGCTTTGACATGCCGCGCGCCTTGGAATGTCTCGTCGAGCAGCGCCGCCAAGTTGCCCATCTCGGCTTGGGTGTTGGCGGAGACTTTTCGCATCCGCTGGCCGATCCGCAGGATCGGATATATCGCCAGCGGAAAGGCGACCGTGGCGACCAGCGCCATGCGCCAGTTCTGATAGAACATCAGGGCGACGAGGAAGACGATCGTCAGCAGATCCTTGGCGATGCCGGTCAGCGACTGGGTCACTGCGTTGCGCAGCAGGTTAACGTCGTTCGTAAAGCGCGAGATCAGGCGGCCGGTCGGGTTGTCATGAAAGAATTGCAGATCGGCGCGCATCAGGTGCCCGAACAGCCGCACCTGAAGATCGGCCACCACGCGCTGGCCGACGTGGTTGAGCAGCACCGCCTGCCCGTAGGTGCCGCCCCCTTTGATCAACGCCGCGGCGATCACCAGCAGCGGCACGACATAGAGCATCGTGCGGTCTTGGCGCACGAACACGTCGTCGAGCACCGGTTCCATCAGCCAAGCGCTCGCCGCCGTCGCGGCGGCGGCGAAAGCCATGCACAGCACGGCGGCCGCGAGGCGCTTGGCGTGCGGGCGGACATGCTCGACCACCAGGCGTCGGAGAAGCGCACGGGCGCCCGGTTCGAGTACCGCCGAGGCCGGCGCAATGGTCTTGGGACCCTCGGTCAAAATCTTGTATCCGTTCACAGATTCGCGCCAGCGCGCGGCGACTGCGGCAAAATACCATGGCCGGCCGGAGCCGGTCACGCTTCGCCTGACGCCCCGCCTTGGGTTGACTAGGCGGGCCCGCAGCTCGGTTAACGGCTAGGGTCGACCACGATGCGAAACTCGAGCCGATCAATTCGCCCACGTCCATCGGGCGTGGGAGCTAGCCGCGCGCCCGTGATCTCGAGCCGCAACGTGCCGGCGCGTGGCTCGATTTCGGCAAGGGTCGCCCGAGCCGCCTCCTTTGAATAGGCCGGATCGGGCCACAGCAACGCGCGCACCGCCTCTTGCGCGCGTTCATAATCGGCGCGGGTGCGAAAAAAGCGGACCTCACGCGGCGAGTAATCAACGACGTCAGCGGCAGTGTGGCCATAGGCTGGCGCCAGATATCGCGGATTGTCGCCGCGATAGGGCGGTGTCGCGTAATAGACCAAATCCGGCGACAGCTCCGGTCGATCCCGCGGTACGACGCTAATGAGCCAACCCTCGTAGGCGGGATCGTGTCGCAGCCCAGCCTGCAGGCCGTCCTTTATCTCGTGCCAGAAGTCGCTTCCGGCCTCGATCGCGCCAACGACGACGCCTTCGCCGGCCTGCGCGGCCGTCGGACCAGCAGATAGCAACATGCCAAGTGCAACCATTGCGACGCGGAAGCGAACCATTTCAACCTATGAGGATAGCAGACTACTGAACGAAAGGAAAAGCCGATGCTCCGCTCACGGCCAACGGACCGGCCGTAAATGGCGGGCGAATTCCTCGGCCGCCGCGCTCCAGGAGAAGCGCTCGGCATGCGCGCGGGCCCGCTCGCGCGGCAGGCTGAGCGCCTTGAGGCAGGCGGCGCGCAGATCGTCGTCGAGCGCGCCCGCGTCCGAGTCGCCGATGACGTCGATCGGCCCGGTCACAGGATAGGCCGCGATGGGGGTGCCGCATGCCAAAGCCTCGAGCAACACCAGACCGAACGTGTCGGTCTTCGAGGGAAAAACGAAGACGTCGGCGGCGGCATACGCCTTCGCGAGTTCCGACTGCGGCAGAACGCCGGCGTAGCGTACCTCGGGATACCGGCGCTTGAGATCGCCGAGCTGCGGGCCTTCGCCGACCACCCACTTGGTGCCAGGCAGGTCGAGCGCGAGAAAGGCGGCGACGTTCTTTTCGACTGCGACGCGGCCGACATAGAGGAAGATCGGCCGCTCGCCGGCGAGTCCGTCGCGTCCGACGGGTCGGAAGATCGACAGATCGACGCCGCGCGACCACAGCGCGACATTGGCGAAACCGCGCGCCTCGAGGTCGCGCTTGACGCTCGGCGTCGGAACCATGACGCACGACGCGGGCGCGTGGAAGCGGCGCAGCAGGGCATACGTCCATGCCAGCGGAACGCCGAAGCGGGCGGCGATGTATTCGGGAAACCGCGTGTGGTAGGCGGTCGTGAACGGCAGGCCGCGCGCCAGGCAATGCCGGCGCGCGGCCCAGCCGAGCGGACCTTCGGTGGCGATGTGGATCGCATCCGGCGATTCGGCGTCGATCATCGCGCCGACGGCGCGACCCGCGCCGAGCGACAGGCGAATCTCCCTGTAGGTCGGGCATGGGACCGTGCGGAACATCGCGGGCGTGATCAGACGCACCGTGTGGCCCATCGCTTGGAGTTCAGCCTTGGTTTGCGTGATTGTGCGGACGACGCCGTTTACCTGCGGCCGCCAGGCGTCGGTGACGATGACGATGCGCATGGCGTCGGAGTCCGGCGTCGGGCGGATCGCCGCAGCGCGTACGCGATTCATGCCCGCGCCAGGAAAAAATTGAACCGACGGATTTCCGCCCAACGGAGAATCTCGAGTTCGCCGCTAGGCTGTTCGACCAGAGCGGTGCAGCTTTCGACCCAATCGCCGTCGTTGCAGTAGAGCACGCCGTCGATATCGCGGATCTCGGCCTTGTGGATGTGGCCGCAAACCACGCCGTCGGCGCCGCGACGGCGCGCCTCCGCCGCGACGGCTTGCTCGAACTCGCCGACATAGCGCACGGCGTTCTTGACCTTGTTCTTGAGATAAGCGGACAGTGACCAGTAAGGAAATCCGAGCACCAGCCGCGCCTTGTTGAACCAGTGGTTGACCACGAGCGCGGCGGCGTAGGCGCCGTCGCCGAGCACGGCGAGCCATGGCGCGTAGTGGACGACGCCGTCGAACGCGTCGCCGTGAATCACCAAAAGCCGCCTGCCTTGCTTGGTGACGTGGGTGGCTTCGCTCACCAGGTGTACCCCGCCAAAGTGCATGTCGACGTAATCGCGCAGCGCTTCGTCATGGTTGCCGGGAATGTAGACGACCTTGGTTCCCTTACGCGCCTTGCGGAGCAGTTTTTGAATCACGTCGTTGTGGCTTTGATTCCAATAGACCGACTTGCGCAGCCGCCAGCCGTCGACGATGTCGCCGACCAGATACAGGTACTCGGATTCGGTATGGCGGAGAAAATCGAGCAGGAACTCGGCCTTGCTGCCGCGCGTGCCGAGGTGGATATCGTAGATCCAGATCGCGCGGTATTGTCGGCTCGGAATGCCGCCGCGCTCGAGGCCGTCAGGTTGCAATGCCTTGGCCAAGGGTCGCTCGAGTCGGTCGTTAGAAATTGATGCGAACCATGCGATGTTTATAGTAGAAATCACGT
>DATFES010000354.1:0-2775 GCA_035250945.1 Alphaproteobacteria bacterium
CGGACGTCCCTTCTTAAACGCAGCGCCCGCCATCCACTTCGAGCGCGACGCCGGTGATGAAATTCGCCTCATCCGAAGCGAGGTACAACGCCGCGTTGGCGATGTCCTCGGGCTGCGAAAGTCGGCCGAGCGGGATCGAGCCGACGAATTTGGCGCGATTCTCGGGCGTGTCGGCGCCCATGAAATCGGCCAGCATCGCCGTCTCGCCGGCCACCGGGCATAGCGCATTGACCCGGATCTTGTCAGGCGCGAGTTCGACCGCCATCGACTTGGTCAAGGCGATGACCGCCCCCTTGCTGGCGTTGTACCAGGCAAGCCCGGGCCGCGGCCGCAGGCCCGCCGTCGAGGCCGTGTTGATGATTGCACCGCCGCCCTGGCGGCGAAAAATCGGCACCACCTCGAGCGTCGACAGATAGATCGATTTGACGTTGACGGAGAAGACGCGGTCGTAGACCTCCTCGGGAACGTTCAGCATCGGCTGGTTCTTGTGCGTAAAACCGGCGTTGTTGACCATCACGTCGAGGCGGCCATATGCGTCGAGCGCGCTCCTGACCATCGTCTTGACATCGCTCGAATTCGACACATCGGCGCGAACGAAGGTCGCCTTGCCGCCTTCCTGCGCGATCGATCCGGCGACGCGCTTGCCGCCCGCCTCGTTGATGTCGTTGACGATGACCGCGGCGCCCTCGGCGGCAAAGCGCCGCGCGATCCCCTCGCCGAACCCCGAACCGCCGCCGGTGACGATGGCTACCTTGTCCTTAAGGCGCATGTCGCTCCCCTTAATGTTGTCGCGCCGCTCAACCGTTCTTGATCGCCACCGTCTTGAGGGCGCTGAACGAATGCAGGGCCTCGAATCCTTTCTCGCGGCCGAAACCGGAGCGCTTGACGCCTCCGAACGGCAGTTCGACGCCGCCGCCCGCGCCAAAATTGTTGACGAATATCTGCCCGGAGCGAATCGCCTTGGCGAGCCGGAGCGCGCGCGCGCCATCGGCGGTCCACACACCGGCGACCAGTCCGTACTCGGTGCCATTGGCGAGCCGCACCGCCTCGTCCTCGTCTTCGAACCGTGTGACGGCCAGTACCGGGCCGAACACTTCCTCCTGCGCCAGGGGGTGCTCCGGCGGAACGTCGCCGACCAGCGTCGGCGCGACGTAGTAGCCGCCCGGCGGCGTATTGGACGCGATTTTGCCGCGGGCGCAGGGCGCGAGGCCATCGCTCGCAGCGCGGGCGAGGAATCCCTCGACGCGCGCCAGTTGCCGCCGGTTAATCAGCGGCCCACAATCAAGATCCATTTCGGCCGAGCCGACGCGCATTTCCTCGAAGCGCCGGGC
This sequence comes from Alphaproteobacteria bacterium, assembly GCA_035250945.1. Taxonomy (GTDB): domain Bacteria; phylum Pseudomonadota; class Alphaproteobacteria; order CACIAM-22H2; family CACIAM-22H2; genus DATFES01. Next base: position 1,332 of record DATFES010000354.1, read on the forward strand.
GACCCGCGAGACGAAATCGTCGTAAATCCGGCTTTCGACCAAAAGCCGGCTGCCCGCCGAACAGGTTTGCCCGGCGTTTTGAACGATTGCGTTGGCGATGAAGGGGGGCGCAGCGTCGAGATCGGCGTCGGCGAAGACGAGCTGCGGCGACTTGCCGCCAAGCTCCATGGTCACCGGTCGATTGTTGCGCGCCGCGGCAGCTTGCACCAAGGCGCCGGTTTGCGGCGAGCCAGTGAACGAAATGTGGTCGATGCCGGGGTGCGCAGCGAGCGCCGCGCCAGCTTCCTCGCCAAAACCGGTCACGATGTTGACCGCGCCCGCGGGGAAACCGACGTCCAGGGCCAACTGTCCTACCCGCAGTACCGTCAGGCAGGCGTCCTCGGCCGGCTTGACGACACAAGCGTTGCCCATGGCAAGCGCTGCCGCCAACGTCCGTCCGAGAATCTGCGCCGGATAATTCCACGGAATGATGTGGGCGGTGACGCCGAGCGGCTCGCGGAGCGTCAGCACGGTGTAGCCATCGAGGTAGGGCAACGTCTCGCCGTGCACTTTGTCGGCGGCGCCGGCGTAATACTCGAAATACCGGGCGAGCGCGGCGATGTCGGCCTTGGCCTGCTTCGTCGGCTTGCCGGTATCCATCGCCTCGAGGCGCGCCAGCTCGCCGTGATGGTCCTCGACCGCGCGGCTGAGCTTCATCAGCAGGCGGCCGCGATCGGTGGCGCTCAGCCGGCCCCACACGCCCTCGCGTGCGCGCTGGGCGGCGCGCACGGCGGCGTCGATGTCGATGGCTTGGCCGCGGGCGATGCGGGCGAATTCCTCGCCGTCGCTGGGATTGACGACGGGAATCGATCCCGCGCCAGCGGGCTCCTTCCAAGCGCCATCGATGAGGATTCGCGGCAACGGCATTTGAACGGTCACCGGCGTAGTCTCCCCCGGCAAATCGGCGAGCGCGGGGCCAGTGTAGCGGTTTCGCGCCCCAAGCCAAGCCGCGGGCGCGATCAAAGCTATTGGCGCTTCGCGGCGTGCTCGAGCAGCGCCAGCAGTCCTTCGAGGAGCGCGCGCGGCGAAGGCGGACATCCCTTGATGTGGACGTCGACTGGGATCGTATTGGCGACCGGGCCGACGCACGCATAGGAACCGGCGAACACGCCACCCGTGCACGCGCAATCGCCCGCCGCGACGACCCATTTCGGATCGGGCGTGGCGCGCCATGTGCGAACCAGCGCTTCGGCCATGTTGTGCGTCACCGGTCCGGTCACGAGCAGCACGTCGGCATGGCGCGGGCTGGCGACGAAGCGGATTCCGAAACGTTCGATGTCGTAGTAGGGATTGTTGAGGGCGTGTATTTCGAGCTCGCAGCCGTTGCACGAGCCGGCGTCGACCTGGCGAATCGACAGGCTGCGCCCGAGCCGGGCCCGCGCCGCGCCGTCGACGGCGCGCGCCA
>DATFES010000358.1:0-4142 GCA_035250945.1 Alphaproteobacteria bacterium
GGCACGCGCGACAACATCCTGCCTCTGCTGGATGACGCGCATTTCGAGGTGATCCGCCACGACGTGACCTTCCCGCTCTACGTCGAGGTCGACGAGATATACAATCTCGCGTGTCCCGCCTCGCCCATCCACTATCAGCACGACCCGGTGCAGACGACGAAGACGTCGGTCCATGGCGCGATCAACATGCTCGGGCTTGCCAAGCGGCTGCGCGCCAAGATCTTCCAGGCATCGACCTCGGAGGTCTACGGCGACCCGACGGTCCATCCGCAGCCCGAGGGTTACCGCGGCAGCGTCAACCCGATCGGTCCGCGCGCCTGCTATGATGAGGGCAAGCGCTGCGCCGAGACGCTGTTCTTCGATTATTTTCGCCAGCACAAGCTGCGCATCAAGGTGGCGCGCATTTTCAACACCTATGGGCCGCGCATGCATCCCAACGACGGGCGGGTTGTCTCGAATTTCATCGTCCAGGCGCTGCAGAACGCGCCGATCACCATCTACGGCAAGGGCGTTCAGACCCGTTCGTTCTGCTATGTCGACGATCTCATCGAGGGATTCGTGCGCCTGATGGCGACGCACGATCGCGTCACCGGGCCGATCAACCTCGGCAATCCCAGCGAATTCACCATCCGCGAATTGGCGGAGAAGGTAATCAAGCTGACCGGCTCGCGCTCCAAGCTCGTCTTCAAGCGGCTACCCGTCGACGATCCGATGCAACGCTGTCCGGACATTGCCCTGGCCAGGCGCGAGATCAAGTGGCAGCCCAAGGTATCGCTCGACGAAGGGCTCAAGAAGACCGTCGCCTATTTCGACAAGCTGCTCGCCGGCGGATCAAAAAAGGCGAGACGGGCCGGAAGCCGTTAACCCGGCCGGGACCAGCCGTCGATCAGGGCGCACAGCCGCGCGCGGTAATGCGCCCAGGTGAATTGCTCGGCCCGCGCGCGCGCCTTGACGCGCATCGCCTGACGCATGGCCTCGTCGCGGCGAAGAAGGTCGATTCGCTCGACCAGCGCGTCGACGTCGCGGATCGGCACGACGAACCCCTCTTCGCCGTCGCGCACCACCGAGCCGGCGTTGAGCGTCGTGACGACCGGCAGGCCGCTCGCCAGCGCCTCGTAGGTGACGAAAGCCGAGCCCTCGTGCAACGACGGATAGACGAAGACGTCGGCGTCCCGATAGAGCGCGTGAACTTCGTGGTAGGGCACATGGCGTATATGGCGGAATGCGCCGCGATAGGGAGCGAAGGCCGCCTCGGCGCCGATCATGCGGCCGACGAGCACGAGCTCGACTTTGTCGGGGCCAAGAAGCCGCGCCGCTTCCAGGAGATACTTGACGCCCTTGCGTTGGCTGAGCGTGCCGACGAACAGGACGCGAAGCGGGCGCCGCGGGCTGGGCGGCGGCTGGGACGACGGCTGAAATCGCCCGATGTCGACGCCGTAGGGCAGCACGGCGATACGGTCGATCGACACGCCGCGCGCGCTCAGCGAGTCGCGCACGTACTCCGACGGCACGAGAATCCGATCGGCTTCGGCCAGCTCCCGGCGATGGCGCGCCACGATCGATGGCGGCAGGCCCGAGATCGTCTCGGCGAATTCGGGCGATCGCGCCGCCTCCTCGGCGAACAGCTCGAGCGCAGCGTCGACATGCGCGACGACCTGATTGAGCACGGCGCACGCGCCGACCTCTCGTGCCGCGCGCGCCGCCAGCAGCGCCGAACCGTCGTGGCCGATGACGACACGCGGCCGCTCGCGCCGCACCCGCGCCGCGACGCGCGCATCGATCACGTCGTTGCGCCATCCGACGACACGCGCCAGCCGATCGCCGCGCACGCCGAGCCGGTTCAGCCCGACATGTATCAGCTCGGGTAACGGGTGGAGCGATACCTTGCCGGCGGCGACTCCGGGGTGATGACGGCGGCGCAGTTCGCGCTCGATGCGGTCGCGCAAGGCCCCGGGCAGGCGCGCCACCAGACGCGCGACCGCGCCGTTCTCCGCATAGAAGAAGCCGGTCGCGAAGGAACAATCGAAGCCGCCTTCCTGAAGACCCGCGACGAGCTCATAGGCGAGGTGGTTCGAACCGGGATGATGCACCAAGACGCGCGTCGCCGCGCGCGATGCGGCAAGTTGCGGATCCGCCGGTCGCACCGCGGGCGCGTTCACGCGCCGCGTCCCGCGAGCCGGCGGGCGAATTCGACGGCAAGCCGCCAGTCGTCGCTTGTCGGCCGGCACAAAGACCCCAAGCCAAGGCCGAGATCGCGCGTCATCGATAGCGCCATTGCCGCCGCGGCGACGCATTGCGCCGCGACCAGGCTCCACGCCGCGCCGGCGAGCCCGAGGCGCGGCAGCAGGACGACGAGCGCGCCCGCGGCGACGGCCAAACCGTAAAGTTCGGCGCGGCTGATGAGCAGCGAGCGATCCCACGCCTTGAGCGCCTGGATGAACATCAGCTTCGCCGCGAACGGCAATGCGCCGAGCAATAGAATGTAGGTCACCGGGACGGCGGGCGCGAAGGGGGCGCCGAAGAGGAGGGGAACCAACCAGCCGCTCAAGCCGGCTAGCAATGCGACGGTCGCCAACGTGGTCGCCATGGCGAAGCGGAAATAGCGGCCGAAGACGACGAGCTTGCCCTCGGGCGTCGTCTGCTGACTGATCTTGGGAAAAGCGACGTTGGCGATGGTATGGACGAGAATCTGCGGCGCGTTCGCCACGGTGAGCGCGACGACGTAGAGTCCAAGATCGGACGCCGGCAGCCACAGCGAGACCAGCGCTTGATCGAGCCGCTGGCGCACCGTGTTGAGCAGTTCGCCGACATGCACCTTGATTCCGTAGGCCAGCAATGCGCGCAACTCCGACCATTCGGCGGAGAAGCCGATCCAGCCGCGCCCTGCGGCGAGCGCGAGGCCGAGCGCCGTCGAAGCGACATGCGCGGCGACGAACGCCCACGCGAATCCAGCGACGTCGGCCGATCCGAGCAGAAGCGCCACGCCGATGGCGATGAGATAAGCCGCCGGCACCAGCGCGCGCACCACGTTCCAGGCGAGCATCTCGATGCGACCCTGGAACAGCGCGGCGACGAACAGCGCCGCAAGATAGCTCGGCAGGTATCCGGCGAGATAAAACAGCGCCAGGCGGCGCAGCTCCGGCGCATCGTCGGCGAAGACGACGAGCATGACGACAAGACCGATAGCGATCAGCGCCGCCGAAAGCATCAGCGTAAACATCGCCATTGCGGCGAAAAGCGCGCGCGGCCGCGCCAGGCCGGAAGCGGCGCGATAGAGCAACGCGTCGTACAGTCCGAGACTGCCAAGCTCGGCGACGAGGCCCGCCCAAAGCATGATCGCCGCCAGCTCGCCGCGCCCTTCGGGAAGCAGAAGGCGCGCCGCGAGCAGCCCCGTCGCGACGTTGGCGAGCTGAATGAACGCCGTGGCGGCGAAGGAAACGGTGATGTCCTTCATCGAGCCGCGCGCCGCCGGCTCAGTCCCACAGCCGGCCGGGGCACACCGAGCGCAGCGCCCAGCGGAGCCCTCTGACGTCCTGCTCGAATCCCCATTCGTCAATGATCTTGCGGCTGTTCCGTCCCATCGCCACGAGCCGATCCGGATCGGCAAGCACCTCGCGCATCGCCCGCGCCATGTCGCCGAGATCGTCGCTGCGGAAAATCGCCCCGTTTTCGCCCGGGCGGACGAGGTCGCGCCCGGCGCCGACGTTGTCCGAGACGATCACGGCGCGGCCCGCGCACATTACCTCGTTTACGACCAGTCCCCACGCCTCCTCGCCGGAAGGAAGGATGAACGCGTCGCACAGATCGTAACAGCGCGGAAGTTCGCTCTGCTTCTGAAAACCGAGGAACTTGACCGCGTCCGGCGCCTGTTCGGCGGCCTGCGCCTCCAGCGCCGGACGCAGTGGACCGTCGCCGGCAAACAGCAGGTAAGGCCGCCGCAGCGCCGGATCGTCGCACATGCCGGCGAAGGCGGCGATCAGCTCGGCGGGGCGCTTGCGTTCGATCAGCTTGGCGGCGAAAAGCAGGATCGGCCGTCCCGGCGCAAGCCCAAGCGCACTGCGCAGCTCCTCGCGCCTGCGTCCGGCGTCGACCGACTCGGCGATGAAGCGCGCGTTGTCGACCGCGTAGGGCATGGGAAAGAT
>DATFES010000361.1:0-12907 GCA_035250945.1 Alphaproteobacteria bacterium
TTCCTGCCCCTCGCGGGCGCGCGGCGTTCCCCGCCATTTGCGGCAGACGAATAGCGGCATCAGCAAATGAAAATCCGGATAGCGATGCGAGGCAAAGGCGAACGGCGCAAGACAGGCGGTGCGAATATCGATGCCGAGCTCCTCATGAAGCTCACGCGCAAGCGCCGACTCAGGCGCCTCGCCCTCGCGCACCTTGCCGCCGGGAAACTCCCACAACCCGGCCATCGCCTTGCCCGGCGGCCGGCGGGCGAGGAGCACGCGCCCATCGGCATCGATCAGGGCGGCAGCGGCGACGAGGACGATTGAGGCGACATTTTCCGGCGGGTCTGGAATCCCCTCGCATCCCGCCGGCGTGTCAGCTCCGGTAGCTGCCATTGATGTCGATATAGCCGTGCGTCAAATCGCAGCTCCACACCACGGCTTTGCCGCGTCCGACGCCGACGTCGACCGCGATGTCGATCTCGCGGCCCGCCATGTGCCTGGCGACCGGGGTCTCGTCGTAGCCCGGCACCGCTTCGCCTTTGGCGGCGATTTCGACGCCGCCTATGGCGATCTTGAGACGGTCGCGATCGGCCTTCTCGCCTGCCTTGCCGACCGCCATGACGATGCGCCCCCAATTCGCATCGCCGGCGGCGATCGCCGTCTTGACTAGCGGCGAATTTCCGATCGCAAGGCCGATCCGCCGCGCCGACTGCTGGGAAGCGGCGCCGCTCACCCGTATCGTCACCAGTTTCTGCGCGCCTTCGCCGTCGCGCACGACCTGCAGCGCCAGATCGCGCATCACGTCTTCAAGCGCGGCGCGGAACGCGGCGAGCGCCCGATCGCCAGCGCCGCTCACCCGGCGATTCTGAGCGCGGCCCGTCGCCGCGACGAGAAGGGTGTCGCTGGTCGAGGTGTCGCCGTCGACGGTGATGCAGTTGAAAGTGCGTTCGACGCTTTCGCGCGTCATCGCCCGCAGCGCCGAGGCTGGAATCCGCGCATCGGTGGCGATCACGGCGATCAGCGTCGCCATGTCGGGAGCGATCATGCCGGAGCCTTTGGCGAAACCGTTGATCGTCACCTCGCTTTCGCCGATTTTCGCCTTGCGCGTGGCGCCTTTGGGGAACGTATCGGTGGTCATGATCGCGCGCGCCGCGTCTGCCCATGAGGCTGGCGACAGCAACTCCTTGGCGACCGGCAGCGCCTGGATGATCGACTCGACCGGTAGCTGCACGCCGATCACGCCCGTCGACGCGACAAACACGTCGTCGCGCGCCGAGCCGATGTGCTTGGCGACGGCGCCGGCCGTGATCGCCACGGCGGCGCGGCCACGCCGGCCGGTGAAGGCGTTGGCGTTGCCGGCGTTGACGACGATCGCGCGCACGCGACCGCGGCCGACCCGCGCGCGACACCATTCGACCGGCGGCGCGGCGGTGAGCGAGCGGGTGAAAACTCCGGCAATCGTCGATCCCGGCGCCAGCTCCATCAGCATCAAGTCGGTGCGGCCCTTGTATCGCATGCCGGTCGCCGCCGCGGCGAGGCGCACGCCGGCGACCGGCGGCAGTTCGGGAAAGCGCTCAGGCGCCAAAGGCGAAACAGGATATGGCGGCATAGGGGTCGACCGGGATGGCGGAGGGAGATGGTGCTAGCGGCCGGCGTAGGCGGCGATCGCCGCCGGTTCGCCGGCGCGGAGTTTCGTCAGTTCGGACGCGGGCTACCGTCGAGGTTGAAGCGCTCGATCCTGGTGCCTTCGCGCAGCTTGGCGATCACGCTGTTGACCGTTTCCTGCTGCACTTCGGAAGCGAGCTGCTCGCGAACTTCCTCGAATTCCGGCTGCTGTTGGCGGCGCGCATCGACCCGTATGACATGCCAACCGAACTGGCTCTTTACCGGCGCGGCCGAAAGCTCGCCCGCCTTCATCGCGAACGCGGCGGCGGAGAACTCGGGCACCATCTCCTCGCGGGAGAAGTAGCCCAGATCGCCGCCATTCTGCTTGCCGGCGGGATCGATCGATTTCTCGGCGGCGAGCTTGGCGAAATCGGCGCCGCCGTTGATCTGGACGATGATCGCTTTCGCTTCGCTCTCGCTCGCCACCAGGATGTGGTGTGCGCTCACCTGCTCCTTGGCCGGGTTGTCCTTGACGAACTGGTCGTAGCGCGCGCGCAACGCCTCGGGCGTCGATGCCTGTTCGATGCGCTGGTTCAGATAGACTTCTTGAATCACCCGTTCCTCGAAGATCGCCACGCGACGCTTCACATCGGGCGATGTTTCGAGATTCTCCTTGCGGCCGGCGTTGGCGATCAACTTGGCGTCGATCATTCGCTCGATCAGGGCCGGAAAGAGCACCTCGATCGGCATCTGCTGGAATTGCTGCGGCAGAGTCTGCTGGACCTGCAGCACCTCGGAACGGCGAATCGCCGTACCGTCGACCACCGCGACGACCGGATCGGCGGCGCCGTCCAACGGCTGCGGCTGCTGGGCGAACGCTGGAACCGCCGTTAACCCGACGATCAAGTTCATGGTGGCGATGCCGATTCTCAACTTCATGTGAACCTCTTGAGCGGCGGACGTCGTGACTGCGGACAAACCGGGCACGCACGCCGCCAGGAGTCAGCCGGGCGCGGGCGGCGGCCATCATGCACTTTTGGCCCCATTCGACACAAGACGCGAACCGACCGCGTCGAGTTCCTCCGAGTCGGCCCGCCGGACCGGTGTCGTTGACAGGCGGGCGCGGGCCGCCTATCTCTCAGTCGCGCCGGCGATTTCGCGGGCCGTCCCGCCCGTATATCCCGGTTCCCCGCGTTCGTAAGATATTGAAAGGTCAAGCCCGCTTTATGTTCGGCGTCATCGCCCGACGGTTGTTCGGCACCGCCAACGACCGCGTCCTCAAGGGGTTGCAGCGCGACGTCCCCGCGATCAACGCCGTCGAGCCGGAGCTCGAGAAGCTGTCGGACGACGAATTGCGCGCCCGTACGCCTTGGCTCAAGGAGCGCATCGCCAACGGCGAAAGCCTCGACGACGTCCTGGTCGACGCATTCGCCACCGTGCGCGAGGCGGCCAAACGCACGCTCGGCCAACGCCATTTCGACGTCCAGCTGATGGGCGGGATTGTGCTTCACCGCGGCATGATCGCCGAGATGAAGACCGGCGAAGGCAAGACGCTGGTCGCCACGCTGCCGGTCTATCTCAACGCGCTATCCGGCAAGGGCGTGCATGTTGTAACGGTCAACGACTACCTCGCGCGACGCGACTCGGAATGGATGGGGCGGATCTACGGATTTCTCGGACTCACGGTCGGCTGCATCGTACATGGCCTGACCGACGACGAACGTCGCGCGGCCTACGCCTGCGACGTTGCCTATGGCCAGAACAACGAGTTCGGCTTCGATTATTTGCGCGACAACATGAAATTCCGGCTCGACCACATGGTGCAGCGGCCGTTCAATTTCGCGATCGTCGACGAGGTCGACAGCATTCTCATCGACGAGGCGCGGACGCCGCTCATCATCTCGGGCCCGGCCGACGACTCCTCCGAGATGTACAACGCGGTCGACAAGCTGATCCCGAAGCTCGACAAGGACGATTTCGAGAAGGACGAGAAGATGCGCGCCGTCTCGCTGACCGAGCGCGGCACGGAGAAAATGGAGAAACTGCTGCGCGAGGCGGGTCTGCTCAAACTGGGATCGCTCTACGACATCGCCAATGTCAGCCTTGTCCATCACGCCAACCAGGCGCTGCGCGCGCACAAGCTGTTCACCCGCGACACCGACTACATCGTCAAGGACGACAAGGTCGTCATCATCGACGAATTCACCGGACGAATGCTCGAGGGCCGGCGCTACTCGGAAGGCCTCCACCAGGCGATCGAGGCCAAAGAGCATGTCTCGGTGCAGATGGAGAACCAGACGCTCGCCTCGATCACCTTCCAGAATTATTTCCGGCTCTATCCAAAGCTCGCCGGAATGACCGGCACGGCGATGACCGAGGCCGACGAATTCGCCGAAATCTACAAGCTCGAGGTGGTCGAGATTCCGACCAATGTCGCGGTACGGCGGGCCGATCACGACGACGAGGTATACCGGACGTTGCGCGAAAAAAGCGCCGCGATCGTCGCCCAGATCGAGGAGGCGCGGGCGCGCCAGCAGCCGGTATTGGTCGGCACGGTGAGCATCGAGAAATCGGAGGTGCTGGCGGCGGTTCTCAAGCAGAAGGGAATCCCCCACAATGTCCTGAATGCGCGCTATCACGAGCAGGAGGCCTATATCATCGCCCAGGCCGGCCGCCCCGGCGCGATCACCATCGCCACCAACATGGCCGGCCGCGGCACCGACATTCAGCTTGGCGGCAACATCGACATGCGGCTGAAGCAGGAACTGGCCGGAATCGACGACGAGACCGGCCGTCAGCGCCGCGCCGAGACGATCCGCGCCGAGGTCGCCACGGCGCGCGATATCGTCGTCAAGGCCGGCGGGCTCTACGTCATCGGCACGGAACGCCACGAAAGCCGGCGCATCGACAATCAGCTCCGCGGCCGTTCGGGCCGCCAGGGCGATCCCGGCGCCTCCAAGTTCTATCTCTCGCTCGAAGACGACCTGATGCGCATCTTCGGTTCGGAGCGCATGGACGGCATGCTTCGCAAGCTCGGCCTGCAGGAGGGCGAGGCGATCGTCCATCCATGGATCAACAAGGCGTTGGAGAAGGCGCAGCAGAAGGTCGAGGCGCGCAACTTCGACATCCGCAAGCAGCTCCTTAAGTACGACGACGTGATGAACGACCAGCGCAAGGTCATCTACGAGCAGCGCCGCGACATCATGCGCGCCGAGGAGGTCGGCGATCAGATCGAGGACATGCGCCACGAGGTGATCGAATCGCTGATCGCCGCCTGCATCCCACCCGATGCGTACGCCGAGAAATGGAACGTCGCGAGCCTGCACGAGGAGTGCCGGCGGCTGTTCGCGCTCGACCTGCCGATCGCCGATTGGGCCAAGCAAGAAGGCATCGCCGACGAGGAGATCAAGACGCGGCTCTACGACGCGGTCAACCGCAAGATGGCCGAGAAGGCGGCGAATATCGGTCCCGAAATCATGCGCATGGCGGAGAAGTCGCTGCTGCTGCAGGTGCTGGATCAGGTGTGGAAGGACCACCTTCTGCACCTCGACCATCTGCGCCAGGGCATCACGTTACGCGCCTACGGTCAGCGCGATCCGCTCAACGAATACAAGCGCGAGGCGTTCGGGCTGTTCGAGGAGATGCTGAAGAACCTTCGCGAAACCATCGTCTCGCTCTTGAGCCATATCGAGATTCGCGTCGCCCCCGAGCCGCCGCCGCTGCCGCCCGAGCCCGATATGTCGCGCTACGAGGAGATCCACGAGCCGGCGATGGCCGAAATCGGCGGCGACGCCGCGCCGCCCCCCGGCGCTGGGCGAAACGGCGCCGCGCGCCAGCCGGCGCGCCGCGCCGCGTCAGGCGCGGCCTTCGACGTCGCCGATCCGACCACATGGGGCAAGGTGTCGCGCAACGCCGCTTGCCCCTGCGGCTCGGGGCGGAAGTTCAAGCACTGTCACGGCCGGGTGTAGCGCCGTCCTCGCGCCGCCGCGCGCAGTCGCTTTCGATCTCGGGGAGTCGAAACGTCAGAACGTTCGCTGGCGATCGCGCGGGCCGTCCCAATCGAGACCGACGAAAAGCTGGCTGACGCGCCGGCCATCATCCGACAACGGGCAGATCAGTTTGTGCCAGGCGAACAGACGGTCGCCGAACGCCCCGTGATCGTATTTGTAGAAGGGCCGCCCCTCGCGCACGACTTGGCGGTACTGCTGGCTGACGGCCCTCACCAGCTCCGGCGGCCGCGCTTCGTCGAGATAGCGTCCGGTGAGCTCATCGCCGAATCTCAAGGCCGCGCCCGAGGCGAACACGCTGAACCGGAAACGTCCGCGTTCGACCGCGATCAGATGCAGCGAGCCCAACCACTGGGCCAGCTCGAAGACGCTGAAATCGCCGCGCGCCGGCATTCGCCTCCCGGCGCGTTTTTGACGCCATAATTCCAAAAGACGCTCGAGCGGCGCCGGCATGTCGTCGCATGCGCCGATCGGCGAATCGTCGCCGATAAAGCGTCGCTCGCTGGCTGAATTCTCGAGCCCCATCGCGAATCCGCCTACGTGGTCGGACAGGCCCGCAATGGGCCAGTCGCATTCGCGAATCCTACCTGAGGTGGCGTTAGCGAAGCCTTAATCGCCGGGACGGCGTCGCGGCGGCGCTAGGCCGCTTTTTTTCGTCGGCGGATGAGGTTAATGATCTCGGAGGCGGCGTGCGGAATATTGGTGCCCGGCCCGTAGATCGCCGCGACGCCGGCGGCGATCAGCATTTCGTAATCTTGCGGCGGGATCACTCCGCCGCACACCACGAGGATATCGTCGCCGCCCTGTCGCTTGAGCGCGCCGATCAGCGCGGGGACCAGCGTCTTGTGGCCGGCCGCCTGCGACGACACGCCGACGACATGCACGTCGTTCTCGATCGCCTGGCGCGCCGCGTCCTCGGCCGTCTGGAACAAGGGTCCGATGTCGACGTCGAAGCCGATGTCGGCGAACGCCGTGGCGATCACTTTGGCGCCGCGGTCGTGCCCATCCTGTCCGAGCTTGACGACCAGCATGCGCGGCCGCCGGCCCTCCTCGGCGGCGAACGCCGCCGTCTCGCGTTGGATGCGCTGGAACCCTTCGTCGCCATCGTACGCCGAGCCATAGACGCCCGAGACGCTGCGGATCACCGCGCGGTGCCGGGTGAACACTTTTTCCAGCGCGTCGGAGATCTCGCCGACCGTGGCGCGCGCGCGCGCCGCCTCGATCGATCCCGCCAGCAGATTGCCATCGCCGGCGGCGGCGATCTTCGTCAGCGCCGCGAGCGCCGCGCGGCACGCCTTGTCGTCGCGCCGGGCGCGGATCCGCGTTAGCCGCGCCACCTGCTGTTCGCGGACCTTCTGGTTGTCGATATCGCGGATTTCGACCGCATCGGCCCCGTCGGGGCGATACTTGTTGACGCCGACAATGACGTCTTCGCCGCGGTCGATGCGGGCTTGACGGCGGGCCGCCGATTCCTCGATCCGCAGCTTCGGCATGCCCGACTCGATCGCCTTGGTCATGCCGCCCAGCGCCTCGACCTCGTCGATCAGCTTGCGCGCCTCGGCAGCCATCGACGCGGTCAGGCTTTCGACGTAGTAGCTGCCGCCCAGCGGATCGACGACCCGCGGCACGCCCGATTCCTCGGCGATGATGAGCTGGGTATTGCGGGCAAGCCGCGCCGCGAACGCGGAAGGCAGAGCCAGCGCTTCGTCGAAGGAGTTGGTGTGCAGCGACTGGGCGCCGCCGAGCACGGCGGCGAGCGCCTCGAGCGTCGTGCGGATGATGTTGTTGTATGGGTCTTGCTCGGTGAGCGAGACGCCCGACGTCTGACAATGGGTGCGCAACGCCAGCGACTGCGGATTGGCAGGTTCGAACTGCCGCATCAGCCCCGCCCACAAGAACCGGGCGGCGCGCAGCTTGGCGACCTCCATGAAGAAGTTCATGCCGATGCAGAAGAAGAACGACAGGCGCGGCGCGAATTCGTCGACCGCCAGGCCCTTCGAGCGGGCAGCGCGCACGTATTCGATGCCGTCGGCGAGCGTAAAGGCGAGTTCCTGGACGCAGGTCGCCCCCGCCTCCTGCATGTGATAGCCGGAAATCGAAATCGAGTTGAATTTCGGCATGTGCTTCGCCGTGTGCTCGATGATGTCGGCGACGATGCGCATGCTTGGCGCCGGCGGATAGATGTAGGTGTTGCGGACCATGAACTCCTTGAGAATGTCGTTCTGAATCGTGCCGGAGAGCTTGCTTTGCGGCACGCCCTGTTCCTCGCCGGCGACGATGAAACTCGCCAGCACCGGCAAGACCGCGCCGTTCATCGTCATCGACACGCTCATCCGCTCGAGCGGGATGCCGTCGAACAGGACCTTCATATCCTCGACCGAATCGATCGCCACGCCGGCTTTGCCGACGTCGCCGACGACCAGCGGATGATCGGAGTCGTAGCCGCGATGGGTCGCGAGATCGAAGGCGACCGACAGGCCCATTTGGCCGTTCTTCAGGCACTCGCGATAGAAAGCGTTCGATTCCTCGGCGGTCGAGAAGCCGGCGTATTGGCGAATCGTCCACGGGCGGTTGGCGAACATCGTCGCCCGCGTTCCGCGTAGATAGGGAGGGATCCCGGGAAGCGTGCCGAGCGTCTCGAGCTTCTCCAGGTCGGCCTCGGTATAGATCGGCTTGACGGCGATCCCTTCGGGCGTCGTCCAGGTCAACGTACCGGGATCGGCGCCTTTCAGTTCGCCACGCGCGCAAGCCACCCACTCCTCGTAGCTCGGGACCTTGAATTCCGCCATCGTCGGACGCTCCCGTTTCGCCGCAGCGGATTTTACCAGACGCGAAGGTTTCATCGACCAGGCAAATTTTGCCGCAAGGACTCCGCGTATTATATAGCGAAATTAATCGGTTATACAGTCGCCGCCGCGTCGGGGCTCAGGCGTCGGAACGGCACGGGCTGGGCGAAACCCTTGATCGTCGCGCTCTCGCGCGTCGTCGCCATCGCGCCGAGGCTGGCCGTCACCGCGGGATCTTCGGCCACTGTTTCGGACACCACGATATCGCCGCCGCGGCTCTCCCCTTGCAGCCGCGCCGCCATGTTCACGGTCGAGCCGAAATAGTCGAGCCGGTCGTTGAGCGTCACGGCGATGCACGGGCCCGCGTGCAGCCCGAGCTTGATGACGATGCTCTCCGAAGCAGCGCCGCCGGCATGGTTTGCATTGAACCGCGCGACATTGCGCTGCACGTCGAGCGCCGCGGCAAGAGCATCGGCGGGATCGGCGAACGCCGCCATCACCGCATCGCCGATGGTCTTGATGATCGCGCCGTCGTGCGCGCGCACCGCCGCGCCAAGATAGGCGAAGTGGTCGCGCACCAAACCGTACGCTCGGGCGTCGCCGATCCGCGAATAGAGGGCCGTCGAGCCGCGAAGGTCGGTGAACATCAAGGTCACATGGCCGATCGAAACCTCGTCGCCCGGCCGCAGGATCTCCCTCGGAAAGAGATCGCGGAAGGCCTGCAGCGAGATGGCGCGATGCGCGGTGAGGGCGTCCTTCACCCATTCGCGCGATTCGACGACCGCGGTCGCCGGCCGATCGCGCCGGTTGACCAGGCGGATGAACCCGGGCGGCGATGGATCGCCCGCGAGCACGCGATCGCTATCGGCGATCAGCGTCGGAATTCCCCCCGACGAATACTCCACGTCGCACGACCCGGCCGGATGGAGCAAGCGCAGACGATAGCTTCCCGGCCCGAGCACCGCCGGCACATCGCGCGATTCGCCAGCGGCGAGCGTTTGTTGGATCGCGACATGGGGCGTCGACATCGGCCCGAAAAGACAGAATTCCCCGGCCGTAATCGGCCGGATCGCCGGGGACGGCCGAAACGTCAGTTCGACGTTGCGCATGAAGTCGCGGCCATAGTCGATGTTGCACGTCCCGCAATGCACCCCGTTCGGCAAACGGTCGAGCGACACGACGGCCGTTTTTGCCCCGCGACAATTAGGACAAAGCAGATCCCACTGCAGTTCGAGCAGCCCGCCCTTGGCGGCGGTCAGACAGAGCTCGATCGCCGCGCGCTCCGGCACGCCCCAGAGCCGCGCGAGCCGTCGCGGCCGCAAATGCATCAAGTCGAGTTCGGCGCCGTCGACGAGATAGGCGCCGAGGCGGTCGGCGAGCGCCGGGTCGGTGCTCCGTGACTTGAGTTCGGCGAGCCCCGTTTCAAGCCGCGTCCTCGCCGCGCCGGACAGCGCCGCCGGGCGATAGCGATAAGGCTCGGATGTCTCGCCGCGCGCGAAAGCGGCTGCATCGGCGACCAGGCGATGGAGCGTCTTTCCCGTCTGGCGCATGAACCCGGCGGCCAGCATCAGGCGTCCCAGCAGATTGGCCGGCTCGACCTCGAGCGTGTAATTCGCACGGCAGCCGTCGCCCTCTTCCGCCAGTTCGAGCGTCGCCACGAGCGAGCGGAACGGCCCGTTCTCGAATTCGCGCGCATGCCGAAATCGTTGATTTGCCACCCAATCGACGGGCAGGTCGCGCCAGCCGATCTCGAACGGCCCGAAACGCGCGTGGCCGACATAGACGACGCTTCCGTCCGGCTGCGGAAGCTCGTCGATCACGTGTTTAGGAAACCCGGCCGCCTCGTTGAAACGCGCCGTGTCGGCGAGCGCCGGCCAAACGCGCTCGCGCGGCGCCTCGAAGCGCCAGGACCATAAGCGGCGGGAGATCTGCGGCATTGGCGAGGGGGCAGCGGGATTTCGTCACCGATCATACGCCATCTCGCGCCCGCTGGATGTCTTCGAGGACTGGCGCCCCCTTCAGCGATGGCTTAAACCTTGGCCGGAAAACGGCGGAGCTCGGCGCATGGCGAAAAAACACAACCCTCTCAATCTCAACCCGCTGCAACTGCGGACGCTGACGCTGCTGCAGGCGCTGGCCGAACTTCCCGGCCATGGCACCGCGGCCGACGAACCGGGCGCTTTCATGGTAAGCAATCTGCCGCAGCCACACGGCGATCACTTCCACCTCGGGAATTGGGCGGTTCTCGCGCGCGACGCGACGGGTCTCGCCAACCCGGCGGCCTGGGTGGCGCTGGAGCGCAAGGGCCTCATCAAGTCAATGTTTCCGATGGGCTGCGTCGTCACCGCGGCGGGGATGGGATATGACACCGGACTCCGGCGGCAAATCCTCCACGGCAGCGATCATTGAGCGCCGGCGTTAGCGTTCGCGCTCGCAGGCTGCGGCGAGCGCGGCGAGGTCGCGCCAGACGAATCGTATCTGGGAGATCCTCGCTCCGGCAAAGTCGATGACGCTTCGATCTTCGGCGCGTCCCCCGAGCGTTTCGTAGAAGCGGCGCGCGCCCGCGTTTTTCTCGAACAGCCAGAGATAGATGCAGCCGCAGCCGGCGTCGTGTAATCGGGCGACCGCGGCGGCGAGGAGACGGCGGCCCAATCCGTTGCCGCGCAAATCCGGCCGAATGTGGAGATTGTCGATATAGGCGTCGAAGCCTGGATCGCCCGCTCGCCAAACGGCGATGAAACCGAGCGGCCGGGCATCGCCTTCGGCGATCAACACGACGTCCTCGGGACGCCTTGCCGCCATGGCGGCTCGCCAATGCCCGCGGCGCTCCTCGCCGATCGGGCCATCGAGATACGCAGCAGGAAGTATTCCGCGATATGCGACCCGCCAACTCGCCGTGTGCAGCCCCGCGATCGCCTCGGCATCGGCTTCGCTGGCGGCACGAATCGTCGGCGAAGTAAAAGGCGCTACCAACGCAGCTCCGGCAGGAGGTAGGTCGGGCTGGCGCCGTATCCGGCAAGCAGCCGCGCGCCGATTTCGGCGTCAGGATGATCGCCCATGGCGACGCCGAGCTCCTCGCCATGCACGCCGCCGGCGATGAACGCCGAATCGATCCCAACGCGATTGGCGCCCAAAATGTCGGTACGGACGCCGTCGCCCACCGCGAGAACCCGTGCGCGCGAAATGCCGTCGAGCATGGCGAACGCAGCGGCGTAAACCGAGTCATGGGGTTTGCCGTGGTAACGAACATCGCCGCCAAGCTGCTCGTAACGCTGGGCGAGCGCCCCGGCGCAAATGAGACGCGCCTCGCCGCGCATCACATCGAGATCGGGATTGGCGCAGACCATCGGCAGACGGCGAGCCGCGGCCGCGGCGAGAATGTCCTGGTGATCGTCGACGCTCATGTGGTCTTCGTTGGGACCGGTGACGAGGACGAACTGCGCACGATCGACGGGCGCGCGTTCGACGCCGTTGCCTTCGAATAGACTGAGATCGCGCGGCGGTCCCAGATGGAGCGCCAGATGGCCGAGGCGGGCGTGCCACGGATCGCTCCGCTCGGCGAGCGCGCGCCAAGCCACCTCCCCCGACGACAACACGGCGTCGTAGAGCTCGCCGCCGACGCCGAGCTTCGCCATTCCCGAAGCGACCGCCGAGGAACGGCGCGGCGCGTTCGACAGGATGATCAATTTTTTGCCGCCGGCGCGCATGCGGCGCATTGCCTCGCACGCGCCAGGAAACGGGCGCACGCCGTTGTGGACGCATCCCCACAGATCGAGCAGCGCCGCGTCGTAACAATCGGCGATCTCGCGAAGGCCGGCGATCGGATGGGGCGCGGAAAGTTGGATCTGGTCGCTCATGCTCTTCGTGGTTCGTCGCTATCGCGCGTCGGTGCCGATTGCCTCGGAGATGTGTCCAAACCCATCGCCGCGGAGCCGAGCCGCCAGATCGCGGCAGATTTCGACGACCAAGCCGGGCCCACGATAGACCAGCGCGGTGTAGAGTTGGACGAGCGAGGCGCCGGCGCGAACCTTTGCGTATGCATCGGCGCCCGAGGATATTCCGCCGACGCCGATCAGCGTGAGCTTGCCGCCGGTCGAGCGAAACACTTGGCGTAGCGCTTCGGTCGACGCCGCAAAAAGCGGCCGGCCGGAAAGACCGCCCGTCTCATTGCGGTGGGGGCTCTTGAGGTCGGGCGGCCGCGCCAGCGTGGTATTCGAGACGATGAGGCCGGCGACGCCGCGCTCCAGCGCCAGACTGGAGATCTCGCGGAGCTGTTCGGGCGTGAGATCGGGGGCGATTTTCAGCAACAGCGGCGGTTGGCGCCGCAATCCGAGCGCCACCAGGACAAGCTGCACGCGCGTCACCAGATCGCCCAGCGCCGCCAGCCCCTGCAACGCCCGTAGCCCCGGCGTGTTCGGCGAAGAGATGTTGCAGACGATATAATCGGCGTACTGCGCCAACGCGCCGGCGCCTTTCGCGTAGTCGTCGGCGGCGTCGGCGGTGTCGCGATTCTTGCCGAGGTTGATC
>DATFES010000370.1:0-3922 GCA_035250945.1 Alphaproteobacteria bacterium
GGATGGATGAAGGGGTGCATGTCCGAGGTGTTGAGATCGTTTTTCTCGTACCAGGTGGCCACCGGCAGGACGATGTCGGAGTACATGCACGTCGTCGACATCCGGAAATCGAGCGTCACCAGCAGATCGAGCTTGCCTTGCGCTCCCTCCTCGCGCCAGACGACCTCCTTGGGCACCGCGCCGCCGGTGGCGCCGAGATCCTTGCCCTGCACGCCGTGCTGCGTGCCGAGGAGGTACTTGAGGAAGTATTCGTGCCCCTTGCCGCTGGCGCCGAGCAGGTTCGAGCGCCAGACGAACAGGTTGCGTGGGAAGTTCCGCGGATCGTCCGGGTCCTCGCACGACATGCGCAGCTTGCCCGATTTGAGCTGTTCGACGACGAACGGCGCCGGTTCCTTGCCGGCAGCGGCGGCCTGCCGGGTCAGATCGAGGGGATTCGTCTCGAGTTGTGGGGCCGAGGGCAGCCAGCCCATCCGCTCGGACCGTACGTTAAAGTCGATCAAGCTGCCGTCGAACGCCTCGGCGTCGGCAAGCGGCGAGAGGATCTCCCGCACCGAAAGCTTCTCGTATCGCCATTGATTGGTGTGATTGTAGAAAAACGACGTGCTGTTCATCTGCCGCGGCGGCCGACTCCAGTCGAGCGCGAAGGCGAGCGGCGTCCAGCCGGTCTGCGGGCGCAATTTCTCCTGGCCGACATAGTGGCTCCAGCCGCCGCCCGATTGACCCACGCAGCCGCACATCACCAGCAAATTGATGATGCCGCGGTAGATCATGTCCATGTGGTACCAATGATTGAGGCCGGCGCCGAGAATGACCATCGATTTGCCGCGCGTCTTGTCGGCGTTCTCGGCGAACTGTCGTGCAACCGCGATGATGTGGGCCCGCTTGACGCCGGTGATTCGCTCAGCCCACGCCGGGCTGTACGGCGTCGCGTCGTCGTAGCTCGTCGCCACGCTGCCGCCGCCCAATCCGCGGTCGACGCCGTAATTGGCGACGAACAGATCGAACACCGAGGCGACCAACGCCTCGCCGTCCGAAAGCGCCAGGCGCCTGACCGGAACGTTGCGCACCAGCACGTCGGGATGCTCGGTGCCGGCGAAGAAATCGTGCTTGCGGTTGCCGAAATAAGGGAACGCGACCGGCGCCGTGTCATCGCGCGCGTCGATCAACGAAACCAGCAGGTCGACGTCGCGCCCGTCGCGTCCGTCCTTTTGCTCGATGTTCCACTTGCCCTGCTCGCCCCAGCGGTAGCCGATCGCGCCGTGCGGCGCGATCGGCGCCTTGGTCGCCGCGTCGATCGCCACGGTCTTCCATTCCGGATTGTTGGCCTGGCCGAGCTTGTCGGCGAAGTCTGCGGCGCGCACAAGCCGGTCCGGCACGTAATGGCCGTCGCGCTTCGTCAGTCGAACCAGCATCGGCATGTCGGTGTAGCGTCGGCAGTAATCCGCGAAATAGGCGCTTTTTCCGGCGAGATGAAACTCCTTGAGCACGACATGGCCCATGGCGAGCGCCAGTGCTGCGTCGGTGCCCTGCTTGGGCGCCAGCCAGAGATCGGCGAATTTCGCCGCTTCGCTGTAATCGGGCGTGACGACGACGCTCTTGGCGCCCTTGTAGCGGACCTCGGTGTAGAAATGAGCGTCCGGCGTGCGCGTTTGCGGGACGTTCGAACCCCACAGGATCAGGAACGTCGAATTGTACCAGTCGGCGCTTTCCGGTACGTCGGTCTGCTCGCCCCAGGTCTGCGGCGAGCTTGGCGGCAGATCGCAGTACCAATCGTAGAAGCTCATGCATACGCCGCCGATCAGCGACAGATAGCGGCTGCCAGCCGCGTATGACACCATCGACATCGCCGGAATCGGCGAAAAGCCGATGATGCGGTCGGGACCATACGTTTTCGCCGTGTACACGTTGGCCGCGGCGACGATTTCGTTCACTTCGTCCCAGCTCGCGCGAACGAATCCGCCGAGCCCGCGGATCGTCTTGTACGAGGCGGCGCGGACCGGGTCTTCGACGACCGATCGCCATGCCTCGACGGGACCAAGCGTCCGCCGCGCCTCGCGCCAAAGACGGAGCAGCCTGCCACGCACCAGCGGATACTTGATGCGATTGGCGCTGTAGAGATACCAGGAGTAGCTCGCGCCGCGCGAACAGCCGCGCGGCTCGTGGTTCGGCAAATCGGGCCGGGTGCGCGGATAGTCGGTCTGCTGCGTTTCCCAGGTGACGATGCCGCCCTTGACGTAGATCTTCCAGCTGCACGACCCGGTGCAGTTCGCGCCGTGGGTCGAACGGACGATCTTGTCGTGCTGCCAGCGTTGACGATATCCGTCCTCCCAGGCGCGCGGCTCGTTGGTCACGACGCCGTGGTCCCCTGAGAAGGTGTCGACGTTCTTCTTGAAGAACATCAGGCGATCGAGGAAATGGCTCATTGCTGCCTCCCGATAGGGGCCTGTCCGGTTTGGCGGCTCAGCACGGCGCTTCGGCGCCCTTGCGCGCGTAGTACCACCAGTTAAGAGCGATGTTCGCCGCGTAGAAGATCGCCGACCAGTAGAAGAAGGCGTTGGGGTTGCCGAACCAGTCGAT
Organism: Alphaproteobacteria bacterium; assembly: GCA_035250945.1. GTDB lineage: Bacteria > Pseudomonadota > Alphaproteobacteria > CACIAM-22H2 > CACIAM-22H2 > DATFES01. The sequence continues at coordinate 2,578 of DATFES010000370.1, forward strand.
GGCGAGGCCGAGCATGACGCCGCAAGCGAACGGGCCATAGGCGGCCATCGCCGCCGTCCAGCCGATCACGCCGGCGGCCTGACGCGGCGCAAATAGCATCGGCATTTGCTTGAACGTCGAGGCGTTGCCGATGCCGGAAAAGAAGAACAACCCCAGCATTGCGGCGACGAAGTAGGGAAATTCCGCCATCGACGTCGGCGTCGTGAAATAGGTCACGACGACGGCGCAAACAAGCAGTCCGATGCCCGAGACGTGGGTAACCATGGCGCCGCCGAATCGGTCGGAGATCGGTCCCGAAACGATGCGCATCGCCGAGCCGACCAGGGGCCCCAGAAATGCATAGGTCAGCGGATCCGGCGCCCCTTCGAGGCCGCCGTAAAGCTGGCGGATCAACAGCGGAAACGTCGCCGACAGCCCGGAAAACGAGCCGAAGGTCATGATATAGAGCGATGTCATGATCAGCCCGTGCTTGAGCCTGAAAATGTCGAGCTGCTCGCGGAAATTGGCCCGAACCGGCACGCTGCGCAACATGAGCCACGCCATGACGCCGAAGACGGCGATGAAGGGCACGTAGATCAACGCCGCGTTCTGAAGCCAGATCGACGACTGCGCGCCGGCCTTGGTGAAGACTTGCGGCTCGCCGGCGAGCGCGCCGAAAAGCGCGACGCCGATCAGCCACGGCGTCAGAAACTGGACGACGCTGACGCCGAAATTGCCGATTCCGGCTTGGATCGCCAACGCGGTTCCCTGCAGGCGCTTGGGAAAGAACAGGCTGGTCGACGGCATGAACGACGAGAAGTTGCCGCCGCCGAGCCCAGCCAGGAACGCCAGCAGCATGAGCACCCAGTAGGGCGTCGTCGGATCCTGGACCGCGAAGAACCAGCCGACCGCCGGGATCAACAGGCTCAATGTCGAGAACGCGACGACATGTCGGGTGCCGAACAGAGGGACGAGGAAGGTGTGGATGATGCGCAGCGTTCCGCCGGCCAATCCAGGCATCGCGGCTAGCCAGAAAAGCTGATTCGTCGTCAGCTTGAAGCCGATCCCCGGCAGACGGACGACCAGCGCGCTGACCATGAACCAGACGATGAACGCCATGAGCAGATTGGCGGTGGTGATCCACAGCGTGCGCCAGGCAAGCGGCTTTCCGGTCGCGTTCCAGAAGCTCTCGTCCTCCGGAGTCCATTGCGCGAGCCAGGCGCCGCCAGCTTTCGCGTTGGTGGTGACTTCGATGGGCGAGGCCATGTTCGCTTCTCCTTGTGAATCGGCGAATCAGCGCGACGGAGCGGCGGCTGCGCGGCCGTCGCCATGCCCGGCGCGCACGCGGACTGGCACCGGCGCGCCG